>NZ_JBHVST010000057.1:0-73620 GCF_042885015.1 Streptomyces sp. NPDC058086
CCCCTGGGGCACGGGGCTGCGCCCCGGCGCCCCTTCAGGGGCGCGGGGAACTGCGCGATCAGCCCCCACCGGCCGTCAGCCGGACAACACACCCGGGGTCCGGGGCGTAGCCCCGGGGATGGGACGGGTAGGGGCGGCGGGGGCGAGAAACCACTACCGTTGAGCGGATGAGCACAGAGGAGCACCCCACGCCGGACCGCGCCCCGCAGGGCACCGCTCCGCGCTCCCTCGCGGAAGCCCTCCGCGCCCGGGACGACGCCTCCCTGTCGACCCTCCTCCGCACCCGCCCCGACCTCATCACCCCCGTCCCCACGGACCTCACCCAGCTCGCCACCCGCGCCGGCACCCGCGCTTCGGTGGTTCGCGCCCTGGAGCGCCTGGACCGGTTCGCGCTCCAGACCGCGGAGGCCCTCGCCGTCGCGTCGGACCCGGCGACGTACGACGAACTGCTCGCGCTGCTGGCGGGCGACGACAACGACCCGGCGGTCACGGCGGCGTTCCCGCGCGCTGTGGGGACGCTGCGCGAGCAGGCCCTGGTGTGGGGCCCCGCCGACCGCCTGCGCCTCGTACGGACGGCGCGCGAGCTGCTCACGCCGTCCCCCCAGCACCCGTCCCCCACCGGCCTTGGACCGACCGTCGCCGAGGCCACGGCCGGGATGTCCCCTGGGCGTATTCAGGAGATCGTGGCCGAGGCCGGGCTGACGACCACCCACGACTCCGTCTCCGCCGTCGCTTCGCTCACCGGACTGTTCACCGACCGGGCGCGGATGTCGGCGCTCCTCGACACCGCCCCGGCCGAGGCGGTGGACGTGCTGTCCCGGCTGGTGTGGGGGCCGCCGTACGGCCAGGTGACCGCCGACCCGGCTCGCCATCTGCGCTGGCTGATCGACCGCGGCCTGCTGCTGCCGACGGCGCCCGGCACGGTCGTACTGCCCCGGGAGGTCGCCCTGCATCTGCGGGCGGGCCGCGCGCACCGGGCGACGGAACCGGTGGCCCCGGCGGTCGAGGCCATGCGGACGCACCGTCCACAGGTTGTGGACAGTGCGGCGGCGGGCCAGGCGTACACGGCACTCGCCACCGTCGAGGAGCTGCTGAAGGACTGGCACGAGGGCGGGCCCGCCGTACTGCGTGCCGGTGGGCTCAGCGTCCGGGACCTGAAGCGGACGGCGGTGGCGCTGGACGTCGCGGAGCCGGTCGCCGCGTTCTGGGTCGAGCTCGCCTACGCGGCGGGGCTGCTGGCCTCGGACGGGGAGGCCGACGAGCGGTACGCGGCCACCCCCGCCTATGACGAGTGGCTGGAGAGGCCCGCCGCCGAACGGTGGGCCACGCTCGCCTCGGCATGGCTGGCCGCGACCCGTACGGCGGGCCTGATCGGCGGACGGGACACGAAGGACCGTACGTTGTCGGCGTTGGGCCCCGGCCTCGACCGCTCGGCGGCCCCCGAGGTCCGCCACCGCGTCCTCGCCCTCCTCGCCACCCTGCCCGAGGGCGCCGCCGCCACCCCGGAGTCGGTCCTCGCCCACCTCCAGTGGGAGCGTCCGCTGCGAGGGGACCGGAGCACGGCCGAGGATCTGCGGGCCCGGCTCGCCCGGTGGACGCTGTCCGAGTCGGAGCTGCTGGGAGTCACCGGCCGGGGCGCCCTCTCGGCGCAGGGGCGGGCGCTGCTGGGGCTGCCGGCGGCGAGCGTGCGGGAGACCGCGGCGCGCGCTCCGTCCGGCCCCGGCGACAAGCTCCCCGCCCACAAGCACCACCGCCCCGCCGTCGAAGCCCCCCTCTCCGAAACCCCGCACTCCCCCGCCGAGCAGGCCGCTGCCGCCGCCCACGCCGCCCGGCTCCTCGCCCCGCTGCTGCCCGAGCCCCTGGACCACGTCCTCCTCCAGGCGGACCTGACCGCCGTCGCCCCCGGCCCGCTGGAGCGTCCCCTCGCCGACACGCTCGGCGTGCTCGCGGACGTCGAGTCGAAGGGCGGGGCGACGGTCTACCGCTTCACCCCCGGGTCGGTACGGCGGGCCCTGGACGCGGGCCGGTCGGCCTCGGACCTGCACGCGTTCCTCGCGGCCCACTCCCGCACGCCCGTCCCGCAGCCGCTCGCCTATCTGATCGACGACGTGGCACGCAGGCACGGCCATCTACGGATCGGGGCGGCCTCGGCGTACGTCCGCTGCGACGACGACGCGCTGCTGAGCGAGATCCTCGCCGACAAGCGCTCGCAGGGACTGCGGCTGCGCCGCCTCGCGCCCACCGTGCTCGCCGCCCAGGCCGACCCGGCGGCCCTGCTGGAGGGCCTGCGCTCCATGGGCTTCGCGCCCGCCGCGGAGTCCGCCGAGGGTGATGTGCTGATCACCCGCGCCCACGCCCACCGCACCCCGCCGCGCTCCGCCCCCGTGCCGGTCCCGGAGGGCCCGCCGGTGCCCGACGCCACGCTCCTCGGTGCCGCGGTCCGCGCCATCCGCGCCGGTGACCTGGCCTCCACGACCCCGCGCAAGGACACGCAGGCAGAGGCCCCGGGCAACGGTGAGCTGCCGCGCACCAGCTCCGCCGAGACCCTCGCCACCATGCAGGCCGCCGTCATGACCGGTGAGGCGGTGTGGATCGGGTACGTGAACGCCGAGGGCGCCGCCAGCCAGCGCGTGATCGCCCCGATCCGGGTGGAGGGCGGCTTCGTGACGGCGTACGACCACACCGCGGACGAGGTCCGCACCTATCCGTTGCACCGCGTGACGGGGGTCGCCGAGCTCGCCGACGACCAGCCGTGATCATCGCCCCTTGAGGCACACTGGACGTTTGGCCGGTCATCCGCGCGGGGTGACGGCACGCAGAAAGGGACGGGTGTGAACGGACCCCTCATCGTCCAGAGCGACAAGACCCTGCTCCTGGAAGTCGACCACGAGCAGGCCGACGCCTGCCGTCGGGCCATCGCGCCGTTCGCCGAGCTGGAGCGGGCGCCCGAGCACATCCACACCTACCGGGTGACGCCGCTCGGCCTGTGGAACGCGCGCGCCGCGGGCCACGACGCCGAGCAGGTCGTCGACGCGCTCGTCGAGTTCAGCCGCTACCCCGTACCGCACGCCCTGCTCGTCGACATCGCCGAGACGATGGACCGCTACGGGCGTCTCACCCTCAGCAAGCACCCGGCCCACGGGCTGGTCCTGACCACCACCGACCGGCCCGTCCTGGAGGAGATCCTGCGGTCGAAGCGGATCATCCCGCTCGTCGGCAACCGGATCGACCCGGACACCGTGGCCGTGCACCCCTCCGAGCGCGGGCAGATCAAGCAGACGCTGCTGAGGCTGGGCTGGCCGGCCGAGGACCTCGCCGGATACGTCGACGGGGAGGCGCACCCGATCGAGCTGGCGGAGGACGGCTGGGCACTGCGGCCGTACCAGAAGCAGGCCGTGGAGAACTTCTGGCACGGCGGGTCGGGCGTTGTCGTCCTGCCCTGTGGAGCAGGGAAGACGCTCGTCGGCGCCGGGTCCATGGCGCAGGCCAAGGCCACCACCCTCATCCTCGTCACCAACACCGTCTCCGCCCGGCAGTGGAAGCACGAGCTGGTGAAGCGGACCTCGCTGACCGAGGACGAGATCGGCGAGTACAGCGGGACGAGGAAGGAGATCCGCCCGGTCACCATCGCCACCTACCAGGTGCTGACGACCAAGCGGAAGGGCGTCTATCCCCACCTGGAGCTCTTCGACTCCCGGGACTGGGGACTCATCGTCTACGACGAGGTGCACCTGCTGCCCGCGCCCGTCTTCAAGTTCACGGCCGATCTCCAGGCGCGGCGGCGCCTGGGCCTGACCGCGACCCTGGTCCGCGAGGACGGGCGCGAGTCGGACGTCTTCTCGCTCATCGGGCCCAAGCGGTTCGACGCGCCCTGGAAGGAGATCGAGGCGCAGGGGTACATCGCGCCCGCCGACTGTGTCGAGGTCCGCGTCAACCTCACCGACGCCGAGCGGCTCGCGTACGCGACCGCCGAGACCGAGGAGAAGTACCGCTTCTGCGCGACGACCGCGACCAAGCGGAAGGTGACCGAGGCGCTGGTACGGAAGTTCGCGGGGCAGCAGATCCTCGTGATCGGCCAGTACATCGACCAACTCGACGAGCTGGGCGAGCACTTGAACGCGCCCGTCATCAAGGGCGAGACCAGCAACGCGCAGCGGGAGAAGCTGTTCGACGCCTTCCGGGAGGGCGAGATCAGCGTGCTCGTCGTGTCGAAGGTCGCCAACTTCTCCATCGACCTGCCGGAGGCGACCGTCGCCATCCAGGTGTCGGGCACCTTCGGCTCGCGCCAGGAGGAGGCCCAGCGCCTTGGCCGCGTGCTGCGCCCGAAGGCCGACGGTCACCAGGCGCACTTCTACTCCGTCGTCGCCCGCGACACCATCGACCAGGACTTCGCCGCGCATCGGCAGCGGTTCCTGGCGGAGCAGGGGTACGCCTACCGGATCGTCGACGCCGACGAACTCCTGGCCGACAACTGAACCAGCAGTACCAACCCCAGCAGGGGGTACGGCGAGGCGAACGGCTGCTGCCACCAGGGTAGATGGAGGTCCAGATCGCCCTGGTGCGGGACCAGCCAGAGGGTGCGGGCCGCGAACACCGCGGCGGTGGCGGCGGCCGGGCGCGGGCCGTGTTCGGCGTACAGCACGGCGATCAGCGGGACGCACCACACCCAGTGGTGCGACCAGCTGATGGGCGAGATCAGCAGGGCCGTGAGGGCGGTGACCAGGACGCCCTGACGGTCGGTGCGCGCGCGGCGGGCCAGCCACAGTCCCGCCGACGCGACGGCCAGCGCGGGCACGGCCCACAGCGGACCCGGTGCCGGGTCCCCCAGCATCCGGGCGATCAGCCCCTGAAGCGACTGGTTGTCGACGATCCACACCTTGCCGACGCGGCCGGTCTCGTAGAGCCGCCGGGTCCAGAAGTCGACGCTCGCGGCGGGAAGAGCGAGCGTTCCCAGGAGCACGGTCCCGGCGAAGGCCGCCAGGGCGGTGGCCGCTTCCCGTCGCCGGCCCCTGAGCAGCAGATACGCCACGAAGACGGCGGGGGTCAGTTTCACCCCGGCCGCGATGCCGAGGGCGATGCCCTTGCCCGGGGCGCCGGGCGGCCGTGTCAGGTCCCAGAGGATCAGGCAGGCGACGGCGAGGTTGATCTGGCCGAAGAGCACGGTCTGGAAGACGGGTTCGAGCCACAGGGCGAGCGCGGTGGCGGCGCAGAGCGCGGGCAGCCGTGTCGGCAGGCCCGCGAGACGGCAGGAGAGCCGGACCAGCACGGCCAGCAGGGCCACGTTCCCAGCGACGAAGGCCGCCTTGAGGACGGCCGGCGGGAGCCAGGCCAGCGGGACGAAGAGGACCGCCGCGAAGGGCGGATACGTGGCGGGCAGATGCCACTCGGTGACGGTGAACCCGTAGAGATCCGTGCCGTGGACGACGGCCGCACCCTCGGCCCGGTAGACGAGCGCGTCGGCCATGGGGGTGCGCCGGAGCAGACACAGCGCGGCGAACGCGGCGAGGGAAGTGGCAAGCAGAAGGAAGGGAAGAAGCGACGCGGGGAAGCGGGAGCCGGAGAGGCGGAAGACGGAGAAACGGGGGACGGAGAACGGGAGAACTTCGTCGAGTGAGCGATCGGTCACGTTCCGCTGAAGCACGGAGTGACCCTAGTGCCGGGACAGTTCAACCCGGCGAACGGCTCACCGGCGTCGCACGCCCGCCTCCTCCTCGTACTCGCCGAGGAGCACCACGCCGAACGCCGCGCCCACGTAGACCTTGACGGCGCGCAGGGCGTCGCCGACACGGTGGCGGTGGTGGGCGACGGAGAAGGCGGTCGCGCCACGAGCGGCGGGACCGTGCCGGGAAGGGCCTGGGGTGAAGGTTGCTGCGCTCATGTATCCATGATGGAATGCGCGACCCCAAATGGCGTCGGCCTATGGACCGAACCTCGGCGGCCCCTCGTACGCCTCCAGGCCTCTGCGTGTACGCCTCACGACGGACGGCGACCCCTAGGGATATGGGGGTCACATCCCTGATGCCGCGTATGACGCCGCGAGCGACGCGGCGAACGACGCGGCGAACGACGCCGCGGAAAAGGGTTGGCCCGGACCTCCTGCCCTGACCTAGAATCTCCGCTCTTGCCCGCCTCCCTCGACGGAGTGCCGCCGCCCGGACGGAAACCGGACGGCATCCAACGGCTCGACCGCCGTACCCACTCACACGCAGCAGGTCTTCCGGAGGCACCACGTTGTCCACTCCACCCGCCCAGGACCCCCTCTCCCGCGAGCGCGCCCACCTCGGCGAGTCCCGCGCGGCACTGCGCGCGATGCGCGAGGACGTGGAGAACCTCGACATCGCAGACGTCACCGCGAACTGGGTGAACGCCGCGGTCCTCCAGCACCAGATCGACGAGCGGATCAAGGCCCTCGCCGACCTCAGCCACACCCCGCTGTTCTTCGGCCGCCTCGACTATCTGCACGCACCTGGCGCCGACAAGGCGGAGGGCGCGGAGGGCGAGCGTTTCTACATCGGGCGCCGGCATGTGCACGACGCCGATGGCGACCCGATGGTCATCGACTGGCGCGCCCCGGTGTCGCAGCCGTTCTACCGGGCCTCGAAGAAGGACCCGATGGACGTCGGACTGCGCCGCCGCTTCGGGTACACCGGCGGCGACCTCACGGCGTACGAGGACGAGCACCTGTCCGACCCCTCCGAGGCCGCGGCGACCAGCAAGCTGCTCCAGCAGGAGATCGAGCGCCCGCGCGTCGGCCCGATGCGGGACATCGTGGCGACCATCCAGCCGGAGCAGGACGAGATCGTACGGTCGGGTCTTGCGGGCTCCGTCTGCGTGCAGGGCGGCCCCGGCACCGGAAAGACGGCCGTCGGCCTGCACCGCGTCGCCTACCTCCTCTACGCCCACCGGGAGCGGCTGGCCCGCACCGGCACCCTGGTCATCGGGCCGAACAAGTCCTTCCTGCACTACATCGAGCAGGTGCTGCCCGCGCTGGGCGAGCTCGAGGTCAAGCAGGCGACCGTCGACGACCTCGTCGCGCATGTGGAGGTACGCGGAACGGACGACGCGACCGCCGCCGTCGTCAAGGGCGACGCCCGGATGGCCGAGGTGCTGCGCCGGGCCGTCCGCTCGCATGTGACACTCCCGACCGAGGGCGTCGTGGTCGTGCGCGGCTCGCGGCGCTGGCGCGTCCCGGCGTACGAACTCGAGACGATCGTCGGGGAGTTGCTGGACCGCGACATCCGCTACGGCGCCGCCCGCGAGGCCCTTCCGCAGCGGATCGCGCACGCCGTGCTGGTCCAGATGGAGCGCTCGGGCGAGGCACCGGACGACCGGGTGCAGGACGCCGTGGCCCGCAACACCGCGGTGAAGGCGGCCGTCAAGGCGATCTGGCCGCCGGTCGACCCCGCCAGACTGGTCCTGCGGCTGCTCACCGACGTGGACTTCCTCGCCGTCCACGCGGAGGGGCTCCTCGACGAGGACGAGCAGAAGGAGATCCTCTGGGCGAAGCCGGTGCGGTCGGTGAAGTCGGCCAAGTGGTCGCCCGCCGACGCCGTGCTGATCGACGAGGCCACCGATCTCGTCCAGCGCACCCACTCCCTCGGCCATGTCGTGCTCGACGAGGCGCAGGATCTGTCGCCGATGCAGTACCGGGCGGTGGGGCGGCGCTGCACAACGGGTTCGGCGACCGTGCTCGGTGATCTCGCACAGGGCACGACCCCCTGGGCGACGCGGAGTTGGGACGAGGCGCTCGCCCACCTCGGCAAGGGGGAAGCGGTGATCGAGGAGCTGACCGCCGGTTTCCGCGTCCCCACCGACGTCATCACCTACGCCTCCCGACTGCTGCCGCACATCGCGCCGGGCCTGACCCCGGTGGCGTCGGTCCGTGAGAACCCCGGTTTCTTCGAGGTGCGCCCGACGACCGCCGACGAGCAGGTCATCGGCGCCTGCGAGGAGTTGCTGCGCAACGAGGGCTCGATCGGCCTCATCGCCGCCGACGCCCGGATCCCGGCGCTGACCGAGGCGCTGACGGCGGCGGGCCTGACGTACCTGGGCCCCGGCGAGGAGACGACGGCACAGACCCGCCTCACCCTCGTCCCCGCCTCCCTCGCCAAGGGCCTGGAGTACGACTACGTGGTCCTGGACGAGCCGCAGGCCGTGGTCGACGGCGAACCGGACGAGCGGACCGGCCTGCGCCGCCTGTATGTGGCCCTGACCCGGGCGGTCTCGGGCCTGACCGTCACCCACGCGGCTCCACTGCCGCAGCAACTGGGGTAGGACCTGGCCCAGCCGGGCGGGCCCTTCGACGGCGGCGCCGCGCACGCATGCGGCCGGGTGGTTCATGCCGCTGCCGGCCGTTACACGTCCAGGGCCTGCCGCCACTCCCGTACAGCCGCCACCGCCACCGGGCCGTTCCACCCGTCGGGCCGAGCCGCCCCGCCGATGTGGAAGGCGTCGATCCCCGCGGCCCGCAGCCGGGGAACGTGATCGAGACGCAGCCCGCCGCCCACCATGATCCGGGGCTCGTAACCGGGTTCGGTGCGGCGGGTGGCCTCGGCGAGGAGGGTCGGGAACCCGTCGTCCACGCCGTCCGGGGAACCCGCCGTGAGGTACGCGTCCAGGCCCGGCAGGTCCGCGAGCTGCTTGCGCAGGGAGTCGCGGTCGGCGGCGCGGTCGATCGCGCGGTGGAACGTCCAGGGGCAGCCGTCCAGTTCGGCGACGATCCGCTCCACGGCGGACAGGTCGGGGCCGCCGTGCTCGTCGAGGAACCCGAGCACGAACTCGTCCGCTCCGGCGGCCCGCATCTCCCCCGCGAGACGTACGAGCGCGTCGACGCCCTCGGCGCCGCCCGCCGCGAAGCCGTCCGCCCGCCTCAGCATCACGCGCAGCGAGATGTCGACGGCGGCGCGGATCCCGACGAAGGTCTCCACCGCCGGGGTGAGCCCGTCGGCGGCCATGTCGGTGACCAACTCCAGCCGGTCGGCGCCTCCCGCCTGGGCGGCGACCGCGTCCTCCACGCCGAGGGCGATCACCTCCAGAACTGCACGCTTGCGCTCGCTCATGGGGCCTCTTCCTCTGGGGCGGCTACAGGTCTAGTCCAATCCCAGCGTACGCCGCGCCCGCCGACCACCGCGAGAAGGCCTCGCCGTTTACCGGGGCACACCATCGGGGCTTCGCCCCGAAACCCCGTCCACTCGGATTCGTTCGCCTGCGGGCGGGTGGGGGCCGATCGCGCAGTTCCCCGCGCCCCCAGGACGGGGCTCCGCCCCGAAACCCCGGCCACCCGGAATCGCTCGCCTGCGGGCGAGTGGGGGCCGATCGCACAGTTCCCCGCGCCCCCAGGACGGGGCTCCGCCCCGAAACCCCGGCCACCCGGAATCGCTCGCCTGCGGGCGAGTGGGGGCCGATCGCGCAGTTCCCCGCACCCCCAAGGCGGGGCTCCGCCCCGAAACCCCGGCCACCCGGAATCGCTCGCCTGCGGACGGGCGGGGGCCGATCGCGCAGTTCCCCACGCCCCCAAGGCGGGGCTCCGCCCCGAAACCCCGGCCGTCCGGGGGGGGTGTGCTTGGGCTGCGGGACGGTGGGGGCTGGGCGCGCAGTTGCCCGCGCCCCTGGAAGCCCCGGGTCCGGGGGCGAGGGAAGGTTGCCCTCCGCGCTAGGGCCCAAGGAACGCAAGCGGGAGAATCGACGCATGCCCGACCTCGACGCGCTGCGCACCCGCTGGTCCCATGCCCTCGACGGCGCCCGCTCCCCCGGCGGCCCCGACCCGGCCCCGTACGCGGACAACCTCCTCACCCGCTGGCAGGAGCCACAGCGCCGCTACCACACGGTCGCGCACCTCACCGCGGTCCTCGACCACATCGACGTACTGGCGGAGTACGCGGACGACCCCGCCCTCGTCCGCCTCGCCGCCTGGTTCCACGACGCCGTCTACCTCCCCGACCGCTCCGAGAACGAGGAACGCTCCGCCCGCCTCGCCGAACGCGCCCTCCCGGAACTCGACATCGACGAGTCCCACACGGCGGAGGTCGCCCGCCTGGTCCGGCTCACCGTCACCCACGCCCCGAGCGACGACGACCGCAACGGCCAGGTCCTCTGCGACGCCGACCTGGCGATCCTCGCCTCGCCCCCGGACACCTACGCCGCGTACACCGCCGCCGTCCGCGAGGAGTACGCCTTCGTCCCGGACGAGGCGTTCCGGGCGGGCCGGGCGGCCGTACTGCGTCAACTCCTCGACCTGCCACGGCTGTTCAGGACACCGTACGGAACACGGGAGTGGGAGGAGCGGGCCCGGGAGAACATCCGGCGCGAGCTCGCCCACCTCACCGAACCCACCCCGGGCTCACCCAACCCACCCCGGAAGGCCGCCGAGTGACCCGCCCCAGTGCGCCGTCCGGCCCCCGCATGCCCCTCGCCGTCTACATCCTCGCCCTCTCCGTCTTCGCCCTCGGGACCAGCGAGTTCATGCTCTCGGGGCTCCTGCCGCCCATCGCCGACGACATGGGTGTCACGATTCCGCAGGCGGGTCTGCTCATATCGGCGTTCGCCATAGGCATGGTCGTCGGGGCGCCGCTGCTGGCCGTGGCCACCCTCCGCCTCCCCCGCCGTACCACCCTCGTCTCGCTCATCGCCGTCTTCGGGTTCGGCCAGATCGCCGGCGCGCTCGCGCCGACGTACGCCGTGCTCTTCGCCTCCAGGATCGTCAGCGCCCTCGCCTGTGCGGGCTTCTGGGCGGTGGGCGCGGCGGTGGCGATCGCGATGGTCCCGGTGACGTCCCGGGCCCGCGCGCTCGCGGTGATGATCGGCGGGCTGTCGATCGCGAACGTGCTCGGGGTCCCGGCCGGTGCCTTCCTCGGCGAGCATCTCGGCTGGCGGTCCGCGTTCTGGGCCGTCGGCGCGGCCTCCGCGATCGCCCTGGTCGGGGTCGTCACCCTCATCCCGCGCATCCCGCTCCCCGACGAGAAGCCGCAGCTCAGGCGGGAAGTCACCATCTACCGTGACCCGCAGGTCCGGCTCACCGTCGCTGTCGTGATGCTCGCCGCGGGCGGGGTCTTCTGCACGTTCAGCTACCTCTCGCCGCTGCTCACGGATGTCGCGGGGCTCGACGACGGCTGGGTGCCGAGCGTGCTCGCGCTCTTCGGGGTCGGGGCGCTGATCGGTACGACGATCGGCGGGCGGGTCGCCGACGCGCACCTCTTCGGGGTGCTCCTCTCCGGTACCGCGGCCTCGACCACCGTCCTCGTGGCGCTCGCGCTCCTCGGGCAGTACGCGATAGCGGCCGTGGCTCTTTCCTTCCTCCTCGGCGTCACCTGCTTCTTCACCGCCCCGGCACTCAACGCCCGGCTCTTCAACGTCGCCGGGGCCGCCCCCACCCTGGCCGGTGCCACCACCACGGCCGCCTTCAATCTCGGCAACACCGGCGGCCCCTGGGTCGGCGGCACGGTCATCGACGCGGGTCTCGGCTACGCGGCGACGGCCTGGGCGGGCGCGGCCATGACGGTGACGGGCATGGGGGTGGCCGCGGTCTCGCTGCGCCTCCAGCGCCGTACCCGGGCCTCCCGTGTGGTGGTGTCCATGAACAAGAAGGCCGAAAAGGCCGACAGGACCAACAATCCAGTACGTAACGACGTCTGACCGCGCCTATCCTCAGCCGCATGCGATCCATGGGTGGGGACCAGGTGGAGGAAGCCGTCGCGGGCGCCGTCGCGCTGTTGCGGGCGGTGGCCGGGCGGGACTGGGACGGGGTCGGGGCGGGCCGTCTCGAGTGGAGTTGCCGAAAGACCGCCGAGCACATCGCGGACGATCTCCTCGCGTACGCGGGGCAGTTGGCGGGGCGGGCCACCACGGCGTATGTGCCCTTCGGGATCGTCCTGGACGACGGCACCGACAACGCGGGCGTGGTCGACGTGATCGAGACGACCGGTGCCCTGCTCGCCGCCGCCGTGCGCACGGCACCGCGCGAGGCGCGCGCCTTCCACCCGTATCCGTTCCGCAGCGCGAACCGCGAGGGCTTCGCCGCGATGGGTGTCACCGAGGTGCTGCTGCACACGCATGACATCGCGCAGGGTCTCGGGATCGCCTACGAGCCGCCGGCCGAGCTCTGCGCGGACGTACTCTCCCGGATCTTTCCGCACGTCAGGCCGGGGTCCGCCCCGTGGCCCACTCTGCTGTGGGCGACCGGCCGCGGCGAGTTGCCCGGCCGCGCCCCGCTCACCGAGTGGCGCTGGAGCAACAACCTGGTGATCGAGGCGGAACGGCTCACGCTCCAAGGAGTCACCCCGGCGGCCGCCGCCGATCTGCGCGCGGGTGGCACGGGCGGCTTCGAGTGGATCGAGGGCGGCCCCTTCGACGGCACGCGGGACGCCGCCGGGATGGTCATGAAGGCGTACGAGAGCGGGATGCACCGCCCGGAGTGGGGCATGTTCGTGCTCGTACGGAGCGAGGACGGCCGGGCGGTCGGCGCGATGGGCTTCCACGGCGCCCCCGACGAGGACGGCCGCGCGGAAGTCGGCTACGACCTCGCCGAGAACGCCCGCGGCCACGGCTACGCGACCGAGGCCCTGCGCACCCTCTCCGCCTGGGCCCTCGCCCGCGACGAGCTCGACATCCTCTTCGCGGCCATAGAGCGGACCAACGCTCCCTCCCAGCGGGTCATCGCGCGCGCCGGGTTCACTCGGGTGAGCGAGGACGAGGAGGAGTACGCGTACGAGTTGCGCGCGCTGGATCCGTCGCTGCGGGTGTACGCCCGTACGGACTGACCTCCGCCCACCGGGGTGGGCCGACCGGCCTCCTATCGGCCGGCGTACTTGCGCCGGCGCAGCCCCGCTCCGTACAGCAGCCGCACCACCTCGCGGCTGCTGACCTCCACCGCCCCGGCGCGCACGGCGTCCGCGTACCGGTGGGAGGGGAGGTCGTAGTGGTCGCGCTCGAAGGCGCGCGGGGGTAGCCCCAAGTCCGCCGCGAACAGGTGCAGTTCGTCGTACGAGACGTCGCTGACCAGGTGGGACCAGAGCCGCCCGTGGCCCGGCCAGACGGGTGGGTCGATGTAGACGGTCACGAGGACGGCGTCTCCCCGGTCGCCGACCCCAGGCACCCCACGGACGCGACCTTCACGCCCGCCTTGTGGCAGACCCAGTGCGGGTCGGGCCCGAGCTCCGGCTCGACGTCGAGGGCGTGCGGGTCGCCCGAGCCGCAGACCGGACACAGCGGCCACCGCCCGTACCGCTCCAGCAACGCGTCCTGTACGTCCTGGGCGACGAGCCCGGCCACATAGCCGACGCCCTCCGGCCACTGTTCGACCCACCATCGACGCTGCACCACCGAGTCCTCGACGAGCGAGACGACATCCGCCTCGGCGACCTCGCCCGCGACGAGATCGGCGAGAACGAGGGCGCGGGCCGCGTGCAGCGCCTGCTCCAAGGGGCTGACGGGACGGCTGGTGGGGTCCATGCACCCATTGTGCGCACCCTTGACCGCATACCCCAGCAGAAAATATCTTTCAGAAGTGACCCAAAACGTGAAGGAAATTTTCGCCGGTGAGGCTCCGCCCGCCCCGGCGGCCCTCGCGGCCAAGGTGCGGACGCTCGCCCCGTCGATGACCCGTTCCATGCAACGGGTCGCCGAGGCCGTCGCCGGCGACCCGGCCGGCTGCGCGGCCCTCACGGTCACCGGCCTCGCCGAGCTCACCGGCACCAGCGAGGCCACGGTCGTGCGCACCGCCCGCCTGCTGGGCTACCCCGGCTACCGCGACCTGCGCCTCGCGCTCGCCGGCCTCGCCGCCCAGCAGCAGTCGGGCCGCGCCCCCGCCGTCACCGCGGACATCGCGGTCGACGACCCCATCGCGGACGTCGTCGCGAAACTCGCGTACGACGAGCAGCAGACCCTCGCCGACACCGCGGCGGGGCTCGACACGGTCCAGCTGGGCGCGGCCGTCACCGCGCTCGCCGCCGCCCGCCGGATCGACATCTACGGCGTCGGCGCGTCCGGGCTTGTCGCCCAGGACCTGGCCCAGAAGCTGCTGCGCATCGGACTCATAGCCCACCCGCACAGCGATCCGCACCTCGCCGTCACCAACGCGGTGCAGCTGCGGGCCAAGGACGTGGCGATAGCGATCACCCACTCCGGCTCGACGGGCGACGTCATCGAGCCGCTGCGGGTCGCCTTCGAACGCGGGGCGACGACGGTCGCGATCACCGGCCGCCCGGACGGGCCCGTCACGCAGTACGCCGACCACATACTCACCACGTCCACGGCCCGCGAGAGCGAGCTGCGTCCCGCGGCGATGTCGTCGCGCACCAGCCAGTTGCTGGTGGTGGACTGTCTGTTCGTGGGGGTCGCCCAGCGGACGTACGAGACGGCGGCGCCGGCGTTGTCCGCGTCGTACGAGGCGCTCGCGCACCGCCACAGCCCTCGGCGCCGTATGCGCTAGCGCTCCGCGGGAAGCCGTGGCTGGATGTAGTTGCCGAGACTGGATGTAGTCGTCACGCTGCGAGCCCGTTGTGGCTGGTCGCGCCCACGCGGCGGAGCCGCAGATGTTCGCAGCCCCGCGCCCCTAAGGGGCGCGCCTTCACCACCCAGCACTGGAAAGAGCCGTTCGTCATGACCTTTTCCACCGCCGACGCCTCCTCCAACCACCACTCCCTGCGGGCCGAGTTGGAGACGTTGACCACTGAGGCGTTCCGTCCTGAGCTGTCCGAGATCGACCGGCTGTCGACGCTGGAGATCGCGAAGATCATGAATGCCGAGGACGCGACCGTGCCGACGGCCGTCGCGACCCAGCTGCCCCGTATCGCCGCCGCGATCGACGCCGTCGCCGAGCGCATGTCCCGCGGCGGCCGGCTGATCTACGCGGGCGCGGGCACCGCGGGCCGCCTCGGAGTGCTGGACGCCTCCGAGTGCCCGCCCACCTTCAACACCGACCCGTCCGAGGTCGTGGGCCTGATCGCGGGCGGCCCGAGCGCCATGGTCACCTCGGTCGAGGGCGCCGAGGACTCCAAGGAGCTGGCCGAGGCGGACCTGAAGGAGCTCTCCCTGACCCCCGACGACACGGTGGTCGGCGTCTCCGCCTCCGGCCGCACCCCGTACGCCGTCGGCGCGGTCGAACACGCCCGCGCGCGCGGCGCGTTGACGATCGGCCTGTCCTGCAACGCGCACAGCGCGCTGGCCGCCGCGTCCGAGCACGGCATCGAGATCGTCGTCGGGCCCGAGCTGCTGACCGGCTCCACCCGTCTCAAGGCGGGCACGGCACAGAAACTCGTCCTGAACATGCTCTCGACGATCACGATGATCCGTCTCGGCAAGACGTACGGGAACCTGATGGTCGACGTCCGCGCCTCGAACGAGAAGCTGCGGGCCCGCTCCCGCCGTATCGTCGCCCTCGCCACCGGTGCCTCGGACGAGGAGATCGAACAGGCCCTCACGGCCACCGACGGCGAGGTGAAGAACGCCATCCTCACCATCCTCGGCGGCGTGGACGGGCCCACCGCGGCCCGCCTTCTGGAGGAGAGCGACGGCCGTCTGCGCGCGGCGCTCGCCGCATCGAGGGGCTGACCAGCACCCTCGTGGAGTGCGCACAACGAACGACCTCACCCCCCATGCCGCCACGGCCGCCGCGATCCTCCCCCTGGTCGGCGGCGCCGCGAACGTCACCTCCGTCGCCCACTGCATGACCCGCCTGCGCCTGGGCCTGCGGGACCGGACGCTCGTACGCGAGGACGCTCTCAGGTCACTGCCCGCCGTACTCGGCGTGGTCGCGGACGACGGCAGCTACCAGATCGTCCTGGGACCGGGCACGGTCGCGCGGGTGACCCCCGAGTTCGAGGCACTCGTCACCAGCACGGCCGACACGCTGGCCGCACGCGGCGCCCAGTGGAAGGCGGCCCGGCAACAGCGCAACGCCACCCCCCTCAAACTCCTCCTCCGCCGGATCGCGAACATCTTCGTCCCCCTGATCCCCGCCCTGATCGGCTGCGGGGTCATCGCGGGCCTGGGCGGCCTGCTGGTCAATCTGGGGTGGCTCCCCTCCCTCACCCCCGCCCTCGCCGCGATCGCCTCCGGCTTCATGGCCCTGATCGCGGTCTTCGTCGGCCACAACACGGCGAAGGAGTTCGGCGGCACCCCGGTCCTGGGCGGGGCGGTGGCGGCGATCGTCGTGTACGCGGGGGTCGCGAAGGTGACGGCCTTCGGCATGACCCTGGCACCGGGCCAGGGCGGGGTACTCGGCGCACTGGCCGCCGCGCTCCTGGGAACGTACGTGGAGAAGTGGTGCCGACGCTGGGTCCCCGAAGCCCTCGACGTCCTCGTCACCCCCACCCTCACCGTCCTGATCACCGGCCTGGTGACGCTCTACGCCCTGATGTACACGGCGGGCGAGCTGTCGACGGCCACCGGGACGGGCGCGAACTGGCTCCTCGACCACACGGGCGTCTTCGCGGGCCTGGTCCTGGGCGGCCTGTTCCTCCCCCTGGTGATGCTGGGCCTGCACCAGGCCCTGATCCCGCTCCACACCACCCTCATCCAGCAGCAGGGCTACACGGTCCTGCTCCCCGTCCTGGCGATGGCGGGCGCCGGGCAGGTCGGCGCGGCACTCGCGGTCTACGTCCGCCTCCACCACGACCAGTCCCTCCGTACGACGATCAGGTCGGCGCTGCCCGCGGGCCTCCTGGGCGTCGGCGAACCCCTGATCTACGGCGTCTCGCTCCCCCTCGGCCGCCCCTTCGTCACCGCCTGCGCGGGCGGGGCGGCGGGCGGCGCGTTCGTCGGCTTCTTCTCGATGCTCGGCGACAAGATCGGCTCCACGGCGATCGGTCCCTCGGGCTGGGCGCTGTTCCCCCTGCTCAAGGGCACGGGCGGACTGGCCCTGACGGCTGCGATCTATGCGGGCGGGCTGCTCACCGGGTACGTGGTGGGGTTCGCGGCGACGTACTTCTTCGGCCTCGGGAGGACGGTCGGAGGTGTCGGCGTCGGGGGTGTGGGGGCTGTCGGGGGCGGGGGCGCTGTCAGTGGCGTGTGCGATTCTTCGAAGGAGGGGCAGGACACCGACCCGGGAGGGAATCCACCACCGTGAACCACGCACAGCTGACCGCCCTCGGCCGCGCCCTGCGCGTGCTCGGCGAGCACGGCGACGCGCTGAACGCCGACACGCCCGACGCGAAGCTGCACGAGGTGAAGGCCGACCTGAAGCGGGCGCTGGACCTGCTGGAGGAGACGGTGACGACGGCGGTGCCCACGACGCGCTGCGCCGAGCATCCGAACGGCCCGGTGGACGAGGGCGCCGTCGACCTCTGTCTGCTCTGCGAGACGCGGCGGCGCACCGCCCGCCGCACCGAGGTCAACGACGCCTTCCCGCAGGGCCGCCCCAGCGGCGCCGACGAGGCACCCGAGCGCACGATGTCCCGGTACGGCGTGCGGGCCGACCGCCCCCAGCCCCAGCAGCGCTGGCTGCCCGAGGTGTGGACCGGCCAGGCGTGGCAGCTGTGCGGCACCCCGCGCCGCGACCGCGTCGAGGCGGAGCGGTATCTCGCCGCGGAGCGCCGCACCCCGCGCCCCGGTATGGCCTACCGCCTGGTCCACGAGTTCACGGACTACGAGGTGCTGCGCATCTGGGGCACACCGGTGAAGGTGGACATCGAACCGATGGGCAACCTGTAGCCGGTCCAGGTGCATTGATGATCGCGTTGATGATCCTTGCGTTGATCACCAGCGCTCAGGTCACCTGTGGGCTCCCGCGCTCGGGACGGCGGAGGCGAGATGCCTGCTGAACCAGTCCGTGGCCAGCTCGGCGGCCGATTCCAGGGTGCCGGGTTCCTCGAAGAGATGGGTGGCGCCGGGGACGACGGCCAGCTGATGCTCGCAGCTCAGGCGTGCCGCGGCCTGCCGGTTGAGGTCCAGTACGACGTGGTCACGGCCCCCGACGATGAGCAGCGTCGGAGCCTTCACCTCCGGCAGCCTGGCGCCGGCCAGGTCCGGTCTGCCCCCGCGGGAGACGACTGCCGCGACGTCCGCCGCGGGCTCCGCCGCGGCCCACAGCGCGGCGGCGGCGCCTGTGCTGGCACCGAAGTAGCCGAACTCCATGCCCTGGGTGCCGGGCTGCTCGCGCAGCCATTCGGTCGCCTGGATCAGGCGGCGGGCGAGCAGGGCCGTGTCGAACACGTTGTCCCGGTTCACCGCCTCGGCCTCGGTGAGCAGATCGAACAGAAGGGTGCCGAGACCGGCGCGGTTCAGCCCGGTGGCGACGAAGCGGTTGCGTGGGCTCTTCCTGCTGCTGCCGCTGCCGTGGGCGAAGAGGACGATCCCGGGGGCGCCGCGGGGTACCGTCAGCCTCCCGTCGAGCGCGGCGCCTGTGGCCGGTATCCGGACTTCCCTGTCATGGGGCGGGGGAGCGTGCTCCGGGGAGGCGCTGCCCTCAGCCGGCGGTGCGTCGGACGTGGCGTGCGCCGCGCGGCCCCGCTCCAGGCAGGCGATGACCTCCTCGTCGCTCGTCTGCCCGAAGTCGTCGTAGAACTGACCGATCGCGTAGAACAGCCGGGGGGTGTGCAGACAGACTCCTTCGTCCGCCGCGCCTCCGAGGCGGGCCGACCAGTCGTGCGGCGCCACGGGAACCGCCAGCACGATCCGTGACGCGCCGCGGGCGCGCGCGATCCGGCAGGCAGCGAGGGCCGTGGAGCCGGTCGCCAGCCCGTCGTCCACCACCAGGACCGTCCGTCCCTCGTACCGGGCGGGCGGCCGCTCGCCCCGGTACTGGCGGGCCCGCTGCTTCAGGACGCCGCGCTCGTGTTCCTCCACCGCCGCCAGAGCACGGTCCGTCACCCCCGTCGCACGCAGTACCTCTTCATTGATGACACGGACGCCTTCCTCGCCGATGGCGCCCATGGCCAGCTCCGGCTGGAAGGGCACCCCCAGCTTGCGCACGAGGCAGACGTCGAGCGGGGCGCCGAGGGCCTCGGCGACCTGCGCGGCGACCGGGATGCCGCCGCGGGGAAGTCCCACGACCACGAGGTCCTGGCCCTTGAGATGGTGCAGTCGAGCGGCGAGCCGCCGGCCCGCGTCGGTTCTGTCAGCGAAAAACATGGTCGCCTCCCGGGGTGAGGTGAGGTCCTCGAATCCCGAGTGAAGTCCGGTCCGAACGGTCCGGAGCCGGCCGGACGGTGAGGGTGCCGTCCGGGTTGAGTTCGACGCGTGAGCCGTAGGCCCGGCTGATCCGGCTCAGAACGTCCCGCGTCCACCGCGAGTCCTCCGTCGTCGCGCGCTCCAGCCGCATCCGCCGGGACCGCATCGGGACGACGCGCACATCGTGGAACCTGCCGTCGTCCGGGTCCACGGTCACGAAGTACAGCAATCGGAGATCGTCCCGGTACTCCTCGTAGCCGCCGATGCCCTCGTAGTCGTTGATCAGATCGCCGCAGCCGTGCGTGATGAGCTTTCCCCGGTACGACTCCAACGGCCGCGGATGGTGCGAGGAGTGCCCGTGCACGACATCCGCGCCGCCGTCGACGAGCGCATGGCCGAAAGCGGACCTGGTCACGCGGGACGAGGTAGCCCCAGTTGGACCCCCAGTGGACCGAGACGACGACGATGTCGCCCGGGCGCTTGGCCGGACGCAGCCGGCTCGCGATCTCGGCCGCGGCGGCGTCCGACGGCTCGGCGACGAAGTCGACCCCGCCGCGCTGTGCGGTGGCGGCCCAGCCGCGGGGTATGCCACTGGAGGCCACCCCCACGGAGAAGACCAGGACGCGCCGGCCGCCCGTGACGGGGATGATCGCGGGACGCCGGGCCTCGTCGGCGTCCCGCCCCGCTCCCGGCGCGCGAAGACCCGCGTCCGCCAGGGCGTCGAGGGTCTCCTCCAGCCCGCGGCGGCCGTAGTCCAGCACATGGTTGTTGGCCAGGGCGCAGACGTGCGGACGGGCGGCGGCCAGGGCGGGCAGATTGGCCGGGTGCATCCGGTAGTGGATCTCTTTGCCGGGCGCCGCCTCGTCGTTCCGCGTGACGGCGGTCTCCAGGTTGAGGATCCGGGCGTCGGGCGCCGCCGCGGCGAGCACGTCCAGCGCGTCGCCCCAGGGCCAGGAGAAGCCGACCGGCCGGGGAATCACGCCGTTCGCCGCCTCGGCCAGCTCCACATAGGCGCGGGCATCCTTGACGTACGACTCCCGCAGCTTCGGATCGCCGGGGTGCGGAAGGATCTGGTCGACTCCCCGGCCGAGCATCACATCACCGGCCAGGAACAGCGTGACAAGGTCACCGCCCATTCCTCCAGGCTAGAACCTGTAGCCCGACACCGTGGCGATCCACTTGATGAAGTCGCCCGGGTCGTTGTCCGCGCCGTGCCCGGCGTCCCAGTAGTACGAGGTGTCGACGTCGTCGCCGAGGTTCCTCAGGCGGGCGGCAAGGTTGCTCGCGACGGTGAGCGCGGTGTCGCTGTCCTTGGTGCCGAGGCGGATCCACCGCCGTCTCCTGTCTTCGCGGCTCGCTCGAACAACGAACCCCCAGGACAACAGCCGTTCCTTGGGCCTTCCTTTGTGTCTCCAGTGACGGCACCGGGATCCGGCCACCGCCCTGACCAGCCCCAACCGCGGTCACCCTGCCGTGGCGGCCTCCAAACCGAAGCAATCGCCCACAAAATTGTCAGCAATTTTGGCGCGATCTCGCACGCTCGGACTCCCGGTTGACCTCCCTCACCCGCGCCCGCAGCACCTCCTCCGGCGCACACGCACGCAACACGTCCGCCAGCCGCACCGCGGTACGCACGTTGCACCGTCCGAGCGCGACCAGGGCGAACGGCTCCTCGCTCGCACCGGTCACCGGGTCGACCCGCAACGAGGGCAGGACGATGCCGACGCCTTCCAGGGCCGCCTGGAGTTGTGCCACCACTTCTTCTGTCGACGTCGCGTCCATGATCCCACCTTCTCCACTCTGAGTGTTCACGTTCACCACACAGAGTGGCCAACCTGCCTCTAACCTGGCCAGAGGCGGCGTCCCAACAACCCAGCGTGTGTGACAGGGAGTTGTTGTCCATGGCAGGTCCGAAGGATCTCGACCCCTCTTCGTCCCCCCGTGCCCTCTTGGGCGCCGAGCTGCGCCACGCCCGCGAGAAGGCGGGCCTCAGCCAGGAGGACCTGGGCGGGCGACTGTTCGTCAGCGGCTCGTTCATCGGCCAGTTGGAGGCGGGCACGCGGCGGATGCAGCCGGAGTACGCGCGGATGCTTGACGAGGTCCTGGGCATGGAGGACTTCTTCACGCGCAACTGCGGCGCGGCGGCGAAGTCCCGCTATCCGGAGCACTTCGCTGAGGCGGTGGAAGCGGAGGCGAGCGCGACGGCCATTCGCCAGTACCACTCGACGCTCATCCCCGGGTTGTTGCAGACGGCCGATTATGCGCGGGCCGTCTTCCGCGCGTACCGGCCGACAGCACCGGACGAGGTGATCGACGAACTGGTGGCGGCCCGGCTGGCGCGGGCCCACATCCTCGACAGTCCAACAAAGCCCCTGTTGTGGGCGGTGATTGACGAGGCAGCACTGCGCCGCGAGACGGGCGGGGCTGTGGTGATGGCACAGGCCCTTCGTCACATCGCCGACCTAGCTCACCGCAATTGGGCGATCGTGCAGGTGCTGCCGTTCAACGCGGGCGCGCACGCGGCCATGGAGGGCGCCCTGAAGCTGTTGGACTTCGAGGGCGCCCCTCCCCTCGTCTATTTCGACTGCGTCGGCAGTGGACGGCTGGAGGACGACCCCGCCACCGTCGCGCACCACAGGTTCACCTACGAGCTCCTCACGGCTTCCGCGCTCTCCCCGGAGAAGTCCCTGGCCCTGATCGAGGAGCTGGCGCAGGATTACCAGCATGACGAGCAACCCTGACCACGAGCTGAGCACAGCCACTTGGCACAAGTCGAGCTACAGCGGCGGCAGCGGCGGCGACTGCCTCGAAGTCGCCTCCGGTCACCCCACCCTCATCCCCGTCCGCGACTCCAAGAACCCCGAAGGGCCCGGGCTCGTGTTCCGGGCCCAGGCCTGGGCCGCCTTCGTCGAAGGAGTAAGAGCCCAGTAGCAGCTAGGCGTCGGCGCTTCGTCGACCACTGAAGGGGGGCCGCCGTGACCGGGGGACGTATCGGCGACTACGTGATCGAGCGCGAGATCGGCAGCGGCGGGATGGGCTCGGTCTACCTCGGGCGTTCGCGGGCCGGCCGAGCCGTCGCCATCAAGTTGATCAAAGCCGAGTACGCGGCGGACCCCCGGTTCAGGGACCGTTTCCGAAAAGAGGTCGAGGCCGCCCGCACGGTCGGCGGCTTCCACACGGCCGCCGTGGTCGACGCCGACCCGGACGCCCCGCAACCGTGGATGGCCAGTGCCTACATCGAGGGACCGACGCTCGCCGACGAGGTCGCCCGGCGCGGCCCGCTGGACGAGGCCCGGCTCTGGGCCCTGGCCGCCGCGCTGGCGGAGGCACTGGAAGCCATCCACTCCTGTGGCCTGGTACACCGGGACCTCAAACCGGGCAACATCGTGCTGGCCGAAGACGGGCCGCGCGTACTGGACTTCGGGATCGCCCGAGCTGTGGAGGGCACCCGGCTGACCAACACCGGCGCCGCGATCGGCACCCCGGGGTTCATCGCCCCGGAACAGGCCCAGGGCCTCGCCGTCACCGGGGCCTGCGACGTCTTCGCCCTCGGCGCCGTCCTGGTCGCGGCGGCGGGCGGCAGCGCGTTCGGGAGCGGACAGCCGTACGGCTTGCTGTACCGCATCGTGCACGAGGAGGCGGACGTCTCCGCGGTGCCCGGAGCGCTACGCCCCGTCGTCGCGGCCTGTCTCCGCAAGGACCCGGAGCGACGGCCGACCCCTGGACAACTGCTGGACCTCTACGCCGGCCGCACCGGCCGCACGACGGCGGCTGTCGACGAGGCCGCGACACCACCGCCCTCCCATGAGGCCTCCGAGGCTCGGCCGATCGCCCTGTACCTGCGCAGTGGACGGGGCTGGGCGTGGCTGATCCTACGGAATGTGCTGTTCCTCTTCGGGCTGGTCGCGGTGGCAGCATGGGGCAATTCGCTCTACCTGCCCGCGCTGGTCAGGGAATTGGCCGGGTTCACGGCGCTCTTCACGCTGTGGCGATTCCTCGCACTGCTCAACAACATGGGCACGGAAGGGCTCGCGCTCAGCGACCTTGGAATCGGCGTGGGTTACTCGCGGAAGACAACCGTGCTGCGCTGGTCCGACGCCAGGTCCCTGGAGCTCGACACCCGGGGGCGGAAATCCGTCCTGACCGTGCGACCGACAGAGGGCCACGGCCTGCCCGCGGCCTTCCTCAAGCCGCTGTGGGTCCGCACGACACGGGAAGGGGCCATCCACATCCGGACCCGCTGGGCCAGCCCGGCCGCAGGTACCGACCCGCTCCCGGACACGATCCGCGCCCTCGCCGCCCGCCACGGCGTCCCACTGACCGAGGCCCGGCACGACTGAGCCCGTCACACCCGGCCCCGGTTCCGAAGCTCAAATGCCGAACCCCGAGCGCTCTCAAAAGGAACGGGTGGAGGCCCCAACCCACCCTCCCACCCTGGCGAGTTGACTTGAAGCGACCGACTTGCCACGCACAGTCACCAGGCTCTAGCGTGCGCACATAAACGAACAACCCCCGCCCGGTGCTGTAACACCTGCGGGGGTTTGACCAACAAGATCGAGATCGAGGCCGATCCTGTGGCTGACGCCAACTTTAGTGCTGTACCCCGCTCCGCGCACGCCCTCCCCACCCAATGGCCAACCCGGGTTACGGAAAACGCAGCGCTCCGGACCAACACCCCCGCACCAACCATGACTTCGCGCACCTCCCGCCCCGCGAGGCAGCGATCGCCGCGTACGTCGACCGGCTCCCCGACGGCGCCGACATCTCCGTAAAGACGCTGGCCAAGGAGCTCCCGTACGGCCAATGCGCCCTGCGCACCGCTCTCAACAACCTCACCCGGGCGGGCCACTTGCGCCGGGGCCGCGAACACCTGACCGAGTCGGGCGGCTCCCGCTGGGTCACTCGATCGTGGTTCACCCGAACGGCACGCGACGACGGCTGGTGGGCGACGTTCACGCGGGGCGACTTACCGCAGGAGCCCCCGGACCGGTCGTCCGCCCCCACCCGCTCCCGCGCCCACATCCTGCTGGCGGCACTGGGCCGCACGACCCCGGCCCTGTCCCTCTCCGCCCGGGACTGCGCCGACCTCGCGCCCCTGCTCATGGAGTGGTTCGCGAGGGGCGCCACCGACGAGCACGTACTCCGGGCCCTGACCGCGGGCCTCCCCGTCCCCGTCCACAGCCCGGCCGCCCTCGTCCGCACCCGCCTGACCGCCAAACTCCCACCGGAACCCGTAGGAGAGACGCCGGCACCACGCCCACCCCTCCGCATCCTGGAGTGCGCGAAGTGCGGGGTTCCGGGCCGCCCGGAGGCTCTGCCCGGCGGCGTCTGCGGGCCGTGCCGGGGTGACACCGCCCCACAGCCCACCGGCCCACTGACATCCACCGCAGTCCACGCCCACGCCGCCGCAGCCCGCGCGGCGATGGCCGACCGAGGCGAAAGGCCACGCGTATGACCGCTCCAACGGTCCGGAAGCACCCAGCAAGGGCACCATGGCGGGAAGGAGGCGACACCACCATGACCTTTGGCACCAGGCGCCCGCAGATGTCCATGGAGGACTTTGAAGAGCTGGCCGGCAAGGCCCCGAAGAACGTTCAGCTCGAATTTCTGGATGGACGGCTGTACGTCAAGGGCGACCACATCGAAGTCGAGGACTTCGAGGAACTCGCCCGGAGGGCCCCTGAGGGCGTCAAGCTCGAACTGATCGACGGAAAGCTAGAGGTCAAGCCGTTTCCGGACAATCGCCACAGGGCCATCGTGGTATGGCTCATTCGACTGTTCATGCAACTGCGCCCCGAACTGGCCATGTACCACGAGCAGGACCTCAGGATCGGCACCTACCGCAAAGGGCACGCCACCGCGGACGCCGCATTGGCGCCGTTGGATCACTTCATCGCCCAGGACAACGGCTGGGCCGATCCGGACGGCGTCCTCATGGTCGTCGAAGTCACCTCCCGCGACCGCGACACCGACCGGCGCGACCGCATCGACAAGGTCCGCGGTTACGCGGAGGCAGACATCCCCGTCCACCTCCTCATCGATCGGGACAACGACACCCTCGTCGTGCACAGCGACCCGAAGAACGGGGCGTATCGGCAGAGCCCCTCATACCCGTACGGAGCCGTGGTCGAGCTCCCGACGCCCGTCAACATCACCCTGGAAACCGAGAAGCTCAAGGACTACGCCGACTGACCGATCAGTGGCAACGCCCCGAAGTCGTGGTGCTCCCAGAGCCGGCGCGAGGTCTCGTGCGGATACGCGGTGACGACCGACTCCGTGTCGAAGACCTGGGTCGGCCGCCGCTCGGTGTCGTACGCGGGCCAGCCCGGGTCTCCCGTCGTGGCGAACGCCGTCCAGGCCGTGCGGAAGCGGGACGACAGGGCCTCGGCCTCCGGAGACGACCCGACCCCGGCGAACAGCATCAGGCCGAGGTCGGCGGCGAAGGTTCCGAACAGCAGCGGTATGTCGAGGCCGTGGCAGGCACCCAGCGCGCCTCCGTAGGCGGGCGCGGGCCAGGCCAGCTCGTAGACGTGCGCGCGGCCACCGCCCGCGATCTGCGCCTCGGCCAGGCGCAACGAGGGCATACGGAAGACCGCGTCGGAGTGCACCCACTCGTAGAGCTCCTCGGGCGAGGCGTCGGGGAAGGCGGCGCGGTAGGCCAGCTCACCGTCAGCCCCGGAGCCCGGCCCCGGTCCAGCTCCCGGTCCCAGTCCCGGCCCCGGCCCCGGCCCCGGCCCGAAGGTGCGCAGTGCCTCCGTCGCCTGCTCATCCGTGATCGTCCCGAGTTGGCCGCCCAGCGCGGCGAACAGCCGGTACTCGTTCCGTGTGTGCCCGACGATCAGTTCCACGTCCCGTGCCGAGCCGGCCGCCAGCGCCTGCCAGGGGGCGGTCGGCAGTACCTCTCCGTCGACGACGGGCGAGAAAGCGGTCAGCGTGTGGGCGACCATGCCCCACCTGCCCTCGAACTCCCGCATCCTGGGCCCCAACGCCTCACCCACGGCGGTCAGTCGGCGGGGATCCACCGAGGACAGGTCGGCGGCCGTCGGGCGCAGGCCGGCCTCGGCGGCGATGGCGGCGGCGATGTCGCGGGCGAGGTCGTCGGAGAAGAAGGGGCCGGGCACGCTCTGCGCGATCGCCCGGCCGAACAGCCCGGCCGCGCTCGGCATGGCCAGCAGCGAGGCGACGGACCCGGCGCCCGCGGACTCGCCGAAGACGGTGACCCGGCCGGGGTCGCCGCCGAAGGCCGTGATGTTCTTCCGTACCCATTCCAGGGCCGCGACCTGGTCGAGCAGCCCCCGGTTGGCGGGGGCTCCGTCGATCCGGGCGAAACCCTCCACGCCGAGGCGGTAGTTGAGGGTGACGACGACCAGGTCGCCGTCGCGGGCGATACGGCGGGCGTCGTATCCGGGGCTGCCGGAGTGGCCGAGCTTGTAGGCGCCGCCGTAGATCCAGACCATCACCGGAAGGCGGGCGGCCGCATCCGGGGCGGGCGTCCAGACGTTGACGGTCAGCCAGTCGTCGCCCATGGGTGCGTCGATCACCCCGGTACGGCCCTGGAATCCCGACTCCTGCGGGGGCGGCGGGCCGAAGGCGAACGCGTCCCGGGTGCCGTCCCAGGCTGCCACCGGACGCGGGGCGGCGAACCGCGCGTCCCCCACCGGCGGTTGGGCGAACGGAATGCCCCGGAAGACCACCAGCCCGTCCTCCCGGCGGCCACGCACCGCACCGGAATGGGTGCGCACCACGCTCGCTCCTGCTGACGTCACGACGGCTCCCTCGGTACGGGTGGAACGGAACGGGTCCTTGAGGGAACAGCGTGCTACGAAACAGCCGGGCGATCACCCCCCGGGAGTGGGGAGGTGATCGCCTGGATGCGATTTCGGAAAGGTCGGGTCACGTCCGGTCCGACCGGCCCGAGGTTCAGCTGAGGGTGCTCAGCGCCTTCGGGTCGTACGACCCGAGCTCCTCGAGCCGTCCGTCCAGTACCTTCGCCGCCCACTGCGGGTCCTGGAGGAGGGCGCGGCCCACGGCGACGAGGTCGAACTCGTCGCGCTCCAGGCGGTCGAGGAGGTTGTCGAGGGAGGCCACCTGGGAGCTCTCGCCCATGAAGGCCTTGATGAAGTCGCCGTCGAGGCCGACCGAGCCGACGGTGATGGTGGGCCTGCCCGTGAGCTTCTTGGTCCAGCCCGCGAGGTTCAGGTCGGCGCCGTCGAACTCGGGGAGCCAGTAGCGGCGGGTGGAGGCGTGGAAGGCGTCGACGCCGGCGGCGGCGAGCGGGGTCAGGATGGCCTCCAGCTCCTCCGGGGTCTCGGCGAGCCGGGCGTCGTAGTTGTCCGACTTCCACTGCGAGTAACGGAAGAGGACGGGGAAGTCGGCCGAGACCGAGTCACGGACCGCGGCGACGATCTCCGCCGCGAACTTCGTACGGGCGACGGGGTCACCGCCGTACGCGTCCGTACGGCGGTTGGTGCCCGCCCACAGGAACTGGTCGAGCAGATAGCCGTGCGCGCCGTGCAGTTCGACGCCGTCGAAGCCGATGCGTTCGGCGGTGGCGGCGGCCTCGGCGAACGCGGCGATGACCTCGTCCAGGTCGGCCTGGGTCATGGCCTTGCCGGTGCCCTCGGTGCCGTCGAGACGGATACCGGAGGGGCCGACCGCGGGGGCGTCGGCGTACGGCGGCCGTCCCGCCTTGCGCACCATGCCGATGTGCCACAGCTGCGGAACGATCGTGCCGCCCGCCGCGTGCACCGCGTCGGCGACCTTCGTCCAGCCCGCGAGCTGCTCCGTGCCGTGGAAGCGCGGGACGCGGTCGCTCTCGCCCGCCGAGTCGTGGCCGACGTACGTGCCCTCGGTGACGATGAGGCCCACGCCCGCGGCGGCGCGGCGGGCGTAGTACTCGGCCACGTCCTCACCGGGGACGCCGCCCGGGGAGAACTGCCGGGTCATCGGTGCCATCGCGATCCGGTTCGGGACGGTCAGGCCGTTCAGCGAGACGGGGCGGGACAGGATCTCGGCCGCGCGGGAGGCGGGGGCAGTCGTAGACACGTGTGGGGGCTCCTCGGGTACCGGGTGGTATGTGCGTATGCATTGATGGTGCGTCAACCACAACTCCCCGGCCGGTCGTGTCATTCCGGCCGCCCGGCACCTCGCCCTGTGACCCCGGACACGCCCGAGGGCGGCACCCCCTGTTTCCAGGGAGTACCGCCCTCGGCAGGAAAACCGATCCTCGCAGGGATCAGAAGTCCATGTCACCGCCCGGCATGCCGCCGCCGGCCGGCGCGGCGGCCTTCTCCGGCTTGTCGGCGATGACGGCCTCGGTGGTCAGGAACAGCGCGGCGATGGAGGCGGCGTTCTGCAGAGCAGAGCGGGTCACCTTCGCCGGGTCGATGATGCCCTCGGCGATCATGTCGACGTACTCACCGGTCGCGGCGTTCAGGCCGTGGCCGACGGGCAGGTTGCGCACCTTCTCGACGATGACGCCACCCTCGAGACCACCGTTGACGGCGATCTGCTTGAGCGGGGCCTCCAGGGCGAGTCGCACGGCGTTGGCGCCGGTCGCCTCGTCACCCGAGAGCTCAAGCTTCTCGAAGACCGAGGAGGCCTGGATGAGGGCCACGCCACCACCGGCGACGATGCCCTCCTCGACGGCCGCCTTCGCGTTGCGAACGGCGTCCTCAATGCGGTGCTTGCGCTCCTTGAGCTCGACCTCGGTGGCGGCACCGGCCTTGATGACGGCCACGCCGCCGGCCAGCTTCGCCAGGCGCTCCTGGAGCTTCTCGCGGTCGTAGTCCGAGTCGGAGTTCTCGATCTCGGCACGGATCTGGTTGACCCGGCCCTGGACCTGGTCGGCGGAGCCGGAGCCGTCCACGATCGTGGTCTCGTCCTTGGTGATGACGACCTTGCGGGCACGGCCCAGCAGGTCCAGACCCGCGTTCTCCAGCTTCAGGCCGACCTCCTCGGAGATGACCTCGCCGCCCGTGAGGATGGCGATGTCGCCGAGCATGGCCTTGCGGCGGTCACCGAAGCCCGGAGCCTTGACGGCGACGGACTTGAAGGTGCCACGGATCTTGTTGACGACCAGGGTCGACAGGGCCTCGCCCTCGACGTCCTCGGCGATGATCAGCAGCGGCTTGCCGCCCTGCATGACCTTCTCGAGGAGCGGGAGCAGGTCCTTGACGTTGGCGATCTTGGAGTTGGCGATCAGGATGTACGGGTCGTCGAGGACGGCCTCCATACGCTCCATGTCGGTGGCGAAGTACGCCGAGATGTAGCCCTTGTCGAAGCGCATGCCCTCGGTGAGCTCAAGCTCCAGACCGAAGGTCTGGGACTCCTCGACGGTGATGACGCCTTCCTTGCCGACCTTGTCCATCGCCTCGGCGATGAGCTCGCCGATCTGGGTGTCGGCGGCGGAGATGGAGGCCGTGGAAGCGATCTGCTCCTTGGTCTCGACATCCTTGGCCTGCTCAAGGAGGGCACCGGAGACGGCCTCGACGGCCTTCTCGATACCGCGCTTGAGAGCCATCGGGTTGGCGCCGGCGGCTACGTTGCGCAGGCCCTCGCGGACGAGCGCCTGGGCGAGAACGGTCGCGGTGGTCGTACCGTCACCGGCGACGTCGTCCGTCTTCTTGGCGACTTCCTTGACCAGCTCGGCGCCGATCTTCTCGTACGGGTCCTCGAGCTCGATCTCCTTGGCGATGGAAACACCATCGTTGGTGATCGTGGGGGCGCCCCACTTCTTCTCGAGGACGACGTTGCGGCCCTTGGGGCCAAGGGTGACCTTGACGGCGTCGGCGAGCTGGTTCATCCCGCGCTCGAGACCGCGCCGTGCCTCCTCGTCGAACGCGATGATCTTGGCCATGTGAAGTGGTCCTCCCGGACTGGGGTGGATTGCTCCGGACCGCGCTGGCGCCCGCGACGGACGGCCTGCCTGCCCCGTGGTTCCTTGCACCACCTGGCCTGCGGGCCTCACCGACCCGGTCCTTCGTTATCACTCTCACCTTCAGAGTGCTAACGCCAATGATTAGCACTCGCCCCTGCCGAGTGCAAGCGCCTCCCCTTGATCCGCAGGTGAGAAGGGGCGCGCAACCCGCGCGTCGCGCCGGTGCGCGAGCGGGTCCGCACCGACGGGCAGACAGCCGCACCGACGGGCAACCAGCCGCACCGATGGACAGACAGCCACATCTACGGACAGACAGACCGAAGGGCTCGCACCCCATGGGATACGAGCCCTTCGCCACGTCGAACAGTCAGTCGGCGCGTGCTTCAGCTGGTCGCGAGCCGGACCATGTCCGCCTGCGGCCCTTTCTGGCCCTGCGAGATCTCGAAATCGACCCGCTGACCCTCTTCCAGGGTGCGGTAGCCGTCCATCTGAATCGCGCTGTAGTGGACGAATACATCCGCACCACCGTCGACCGCGATGAAGCCGTACCCCTTCTCCGCGTTGAACCACTTGACGGTGCCCTGAGCCATGCCTAACTCCCCTATTACTGGCCCTTGCACAGGACCGCACTTCGCGGACCCGGGTCAGACCTCACCCCCCAACGGTTGGGGGTGTGCGCCGGAACGCGTCGACCGCGGCTGAATGTATCTGTCCAACTGCCGTCTGCAACAGGTCAATCGGACGAGAATTCCGGGCATGGCTGATCGGGAATATAGGGAGAATTTGCGAAGATTCAGGGCAAGTCGGGCCCCATAAATGCCATATAAGGCTCAAAAGTGCGGGACACTTTGGCTACTTCTTGCCGGACTTCGGGCACGAACTCATATGCGCGCGGCATGCAAAGTGGAGCGGCTTCCCCAACTGTACCGTGCTCAACCATACAGAATTGCCCCCTCCGCTTCTCTCACGGAGGGGGCAATTCGATGAACTCTCGGTAATTGGCATTACCAAGGGTAACAATCTCACCCTGGGTAACGGCCCGCGAGGTGGTCAGCCACCGGCGACGGCGGGAATGATCGAGACGCCCGCGCCGTCCGGCGTCGCCGTCTCCAGGCCCTGCTCGAAGCGGACGTCGTCATCGTTCACATAGACGTTGACGAACCGGCGCAGCTTGCCCTGGTCGTCAAGAACGCGGGCGGAGATACCGGAGTGGTTCTTCTCCAGATCGGCGATGACCTCGCCGAGGGTCCCACCCTCGGCCGTCACCTCGGCCTGACCACCGGTGTAGGTGCGCAGGATGGTGGGGATGCGGACATTGACGCTCATTCCTTGTGACCTCCGGTCGGGTAGCGCCCGTAGGGGCGCGGGGAACTGCGCGACCGGCCCCCACCGGCCCGCAGCGAAAAACAGCCCTCGCAGCCAAGCGCTACGCGAGCCCGGCCTCTCGGAAAGAGTCCAGGCTGGGACGAATGGTCGCCGTCAGCCCCGTACCGGCCACCGCGTCCAGCGTCTTCAGACCATCACCGGTGTTCAGGACGACGGTGGTCAGCGTCGGATCCAGCAGCCCGTTCTCGATCAGCTTCTTCGTCACGCCCACCGTCACACCACCGGCGGTCTCCGCGAAGATGCCCTCCGTGCGCGCGAGCAGCTTGATCGCGTCCACGACCTGCTCGTCGTTCACGTCCTCCACGGCCCCACCCGTGCGCCGCGCGATGTCCAGCACGTACGGCCCGTCCGCCGGGTTGCCGATCGCCAGCGACTTGGCGATGGTGTTCGGCTTCTGGGGCCGTACGACGTCGTGGCCGGCCTTGTAGGCGACGGACACCGGCGAGCAGCCCTCGGCCTGGGCACCGAAGATCTTGTACGGCTTGTCCTCGACCAGTCCGAGCTTGATCAGCTCCTGAAGACCCTTGTCGATCTTCGTGAGCTGGGAGCCGGAGGCGATGGGCACCACGAGCTGGTCGGGGAGCTTCCACCCCAGCTGCTCGCAGATCTCGTACGCCAGGGTCTTGGAGCCCTCCGCGTAGTACGGCCGCAGGTTGACGTTGACGAAGCCCCAGCCCTCGCCGGCCGGGTCGCCGATCAGCTCGGAGCAGAAGCGGTTCACGTCGTCGTAGTTGCCCTCGATGCCGACGAGCTCGCCGCCGTAGATCGCGGCCATGACGACCTTGCCCTGCTCCAGGTCGTGCGGGATGAACACGCAGGAGCGGAAGCCGGCGCGGGCGGCGGCGGCACCCACGGCGCCGGCGAGGTTGCCGGTGGAGGAGCAGGAGAGGGTGGTGAAGCCGAACGCGCGGGCGGCCTCGATGGCCTGCGCCACGACGCGGTCCTTGAAGGAGTGCGTCGGGTTGCCGGAGTCGTCCTTGACGAAGAGCTTGCCGGCCTCGACGCCCAGCTCGCGGGCGAGGTTGTCGGCCTTGACGAGCTTGGTCCAGCCGGGGTTGATGTTCGGCTTGTCGGCGACGTCGGCCGGGACGGGCAGCAGCGGCGCGTAGCGCCAGATGTTCGCGGGGCCCGCTTCGATGCGCGCCCGGAGCTCTTCGGTTTCGTAGGCCGAGAAGTCGTACGCGATCTCCAGCGGGCCGAAACACTCCTCGCAGGCGAAGACCGGGCCGAGCGGCACGCGGTGCCCGCACTCGCGGCAGGAAAGCGCGGCGGCGGGTCCGAGATCCACACCGACTACGGTGGTGGTGTCGCCCGCGACAGGGTTCGTGGTGCTTGCAACAGTCGAACTTGCAACAGTCTGCGCAGCCATGGAGGCGAGGCCCTTTCTCCTCATCTTCCTCACGACGCACTTCGCCGTGAGACGGATTTGGCACCTTCCCTAGCCGGGAGCCTCGCCACATCAATGTGACAGGAACCAGCTGGAGGGTTGCCGGGGCTTCATCGGGCCGTATCCCTCTGCCCCTCTGGATGAGCGGTATTCGGTTGTGTCGTGCGGGTCGTGCGGTGGTCCGCAAATGATCTACGACATGCGATGGTCATCCGCGTTGTTCAAGACTGTAACCGAAGGCCAGGACAGTTGAGATAGTCGTCCGAACCGCGAGATGGATCACACCGTGAGACACCGGGTGATCAGACAGTGAGGAGCCGCAGACTGTGCTGAAGGAAACTGAGCGCTGGCTGAGCAATCGCTCCTGGTCCGTGGCCGATCGCCCGCTCCACAGACTCATGTCCGCCAAACGGGCCACGGGCTCCTCGGTGAGCGTCGTCCTGCCGGCGCTGAACGAGGAGGAGACGGTCGGCGAGATCGTCGCCATCATCCGCCACGACCTGATGCAGCAGGTGCCCCTCGTCGACGAGATCGTCGTCATCGACTCGGGCTCGACCGACCGCACCTCGGAGGTGGCCGCCGCGGCGGGCGCGCGCGTGGTGCACCGGGACGAGATCCTGCCGCGCATCCCGACCGTGCCCGGCAAGGGCGAGGTGCTGTGGCGTTCCCTCCTCGTGACGAGCGGGGACATCATCTGTTTCATCGACGCGGATCTGAAGGAGTTCTCCTCGGACTTCGTCTCCGGGATCGTGGGGCCGCTGCTCACCGAGCCCGGTGTGGACCTCGTCAAGGCGATGTACGACCGTCCGCTCGGCGGTGCGGCGGGGCAGGGCGGCCGGGTCACCGAACTCATGGCCCGCCCCCTCCTCAACATGCACTGGCCGCAGCTGGCCGGCTTCGTGCAGCCGCTCGGCGGGGAGTACGCGGCCCGCCGCTCGCTGCTCGAACAGCTCCCCTTTCCCGTCGGGTACGGGATCGAGCTGGGCATGCTGGTCGACGCCCTGCACCTGGTGGGCCTGGACGCGCTCGCCCAGGTCGACGTGGGCGTGCGCAAGCACCGCCACCAGGACGGGCAGGCGCTGGGCCGGATGTCCGCCGCGATCTACCGCACGGCCCAGCTCCGGCTGGCCCGCGGCCACCTGATCCGCCCGGCCCTCACCCAGTTCGAACGGAGCAGGGACGGTTTCGAGCCGCGCACGTACTCGGTGGACACGGAGGAACGTCCGCCGATGGTCGAAATCTCCGAATACCAGAAACGAAGGGCGGCGTAGCAGCGCCCCGTCAGGGGCGCGGGGAACTGCGCGAGCAGCCCCCACCGGCCCGCGGGCGGCATACGGCTGAAGGGAACGTTTGAGCGTTTCGACGCCGGGCTAGGTTTCGAGGCATGGCTTCCCCCGCTTCAACGCAAGGCGCCCACCACATCCTCGTCGCATCCAACCGCGGCCCGGTCACCTACGAGGTCCAGGAGGACGGCTCGCTGCGCGCCAGGCGCGGTGGCGGCGGGCTGGTCTCGGGCCTCTCCGCGATCGGGCCGGACGCGGGAGCCCTGTGGGTGTGCTCGGCGCTCGGCGACGGCGACCGCGAGGCGGTCCGGCGCGGGGTCGCCGAGGACGGCGTACGGATGCTGGACATCGACGCCGACGTGCACGCGGACGCGTACAACGGCATCGCGAACTCCGTGCTGTGGTTCGTCCACCACATGCTGTACCAGACCCCGCTGGAGCCGGTCTTCGACGCGGAGTTCCGGCGCCAGTGGGCGTCGTACGAGGCGTACAACAGCGCGTTCGCCGAAGCTCTGGCCGCGGAGGCGGCGCAGGGCGCGGCGGTGATCGTCCAGGACTACCACCTGACCCTCGTCCCCGGGATGCTGCGCGAGCTCCGCCCCGACCTGCGGATCGGCCACTTCTCGCACACCCCCTGGGCGCCGGTCGACTACTTCCGGATGCTGCCCGACGACATCGCCGAACAGGTGCTGCGCGGCATGCTCGGCGCGGACCGGCTCGGCTTCCTCACCCGGCGCTGGGCGGACGCGTTCACCACCTGCTGCGACGCGCTCGTCGGCGGGCTCGGCGACACCCGGATCGGCGTGCACGGGCTCGGCGCGGACGCGGACTTCCTGCGCAGGCGCTCGCACGAGGCGGACGTCGCGGACCGCATGGCCGCGCTGCGCGAGCAGATCGGCGAGGACCGCAGGACGATCGTGCGGGTCGACCGGACCGAGCTGTCGAAGAACATCGTGCGGGGCCTGCTGGCGTACCGGCAGCTGCTGGAGGATCACCCGGAGTGGCGCGAGCGCGTCGTCCACGTGGCCTTCGCCTACCCCTCCCGCCAAGACCTGGCCGTCTACCGCGACTACACGGCCGAGGTGCAGCGCGTGGCGACCGAGATCAACGCCCGCTACGGCACACCGGGATGGACCCCGGTCGTCCTCCACGTCAAGGACGACTTCGCCCGCTCCCTGGCCGCGTACCGGCTCGCCGACGTCGCCCTCGTCAACCCCATCCGCGACGGCATGAACCTCGTCGCCAAGGAGGTGCCGGTCGTCTCCGACGAGGGGTGCGTGCTGGTGCTCTCACGGGAGGCGGGGGCGTACGAGGAGCTGGGCGAGGACGCGGTGGTGGTGAACCCGTACGACGTGGTCGGCACCGCGCGGGCGCTGGACGCGGCGCTGACCATGCCGCTGGGCGAGCGGGCGGAACGTACGAAGCGGTTGGCTGCCGCCGGGACCGCCTTGCCTCCGGCGCAGTGGTTTCTTGAGCAGTTGCGGGAGTTGGAGGGCTGAGTCGGGAGTCTGTCGGCTGCGGGTGCGTGGTGGCTGGTCGCGCAGTTCCTCGCGCCCCTTACGGGGCGCTGCAGTGTGCCGCCAGTCTCCTCAGCAGGCGTACGACTCCCGCCGGGCCGTCGACCACAAGATCCGCTCGTTCGGCCAGTTCGGTGACTTCCGTGCTGCCGCTGCACACCAGCAGGCCCGGGACGCCGTCCGAGCGGAGTTTGTCGACGGCGGCGAAGGCGGGGAGGTCGCCCAGGTCGTCGCCGGCGTACATGACGGCTTCGGCGCGGACCTCGCGGACGTACTCCAGGAGGGCGACGCCCTTGTCCGTGCCCGGGGGACGGAGTTCGAGGACCATCCGGCCGGGTTCGACGATCAGGCCGTGGCGGGTGGCGAGGTCGGTGAGGGGTTCGCGCAGTGCCTCGAACGCGGCCTGGGGGTCCTCGGCGCGGCGGGTGTGGACGGCGACCGCGCGGCCCTTCTCCTCGATCCAGGTGCCGTGCCAGGCGCCGATCCTGTCGAGGACCCCGGGCAGCTCGGCACGGACGGCGGCGACGCCGGGGTGCGGGGCGGGGGCGTTGACGGTACCGGTGCGGGCGTCCCAGCGTTCGGCGCCGTAGTGGCCGAGGACGACGAGGTGGTCGAGGCCCGGGACGCCCGCGAAGCCGCCGTGGCGAACCGCCACGCCGGCGGGGCGGCCGGTGACGACGGCCACGGAGGCGACCTCCGGGGCGAGGGCCGCGAGGGCGGGGACCGCGTCGGGGTGGGCGCGGGCCTGTTCCGGGTCGGCGACGATGGGGGCGAGTGTTCCGTCGAAGTCGAGCGCGATGACGGCCCGGTCGGGCCGGGTGAGGATGGCTTCGAGGCCGTCGCGTCCGGCGGGGGTCACGGGGGTCGGCAAGGGTTCCGTGACGTCCGGGGATTCCGGGATTTCCGAGTGGCTGCCCATGCTCCGACCCTATCCGCGCACCCCCGGGCGCACCCACGGCTCACCGAGTCACAGTCCTCGAACGCCGGGCGGCGACCCCCGGCCGGTGCCGGTGTCAGCGGTCCGCGCGGCGGGTGTCCCGGATGCGGCGGAGGCGGTTCACCGTGATCGGGTCGTGGGCGAGGGCGCGGGGGTCGTCGAGGAGGGCGTTGAGGAGTTGGTAGTAGCGGACGGGGGCGAGACCGAGTTGCTCGCGTATCGCTCGTTCCTTCGCGCCGGGCCCCGCGAAGGAACGGCGCTCCATGGCGAGGATCCCCCGCTCCCTCCCGCTCAGTTCGTCCATGACCGCACCGTAGCTCCCGCCACCGACAGCGGGGCTACCCCGCGGAGTCCGTCGTGGTCGCCGTCTGCTGGAGCGAGCCGAGGATCCCGGCCGGGCTGCCGTCCGGGGAGACCGCCTTGCCGATCTGCTTCTTGATGTCGGCGCTGACGGCGGCCCAGGACGTCTTGCCGACCGGATAGAGCTGGGAGGAGGGGAGCTCGTCCAGGAACGGGGTGAGGTCCGCGTCGTCGCTGTCCGCCGCCATCGCCTCGGACGCGGACGTCGTGACCGGCAGCAGGTCGTACTCGTGCGAGAAGGCGAGCACGTTCTTCTCGCTGTAGACGTAGTCGAGGAACGTACCGATCTGATCCCGGTGGCCGTTCTTCTTGAAGGCCATCATCCAGTCGGCGACACCCATCGTGGCCCGGCTCTTCCCGCTGACGCCGGGCATCGGCACCATCCCGAACTTCACGCCCTTGTCGGCGGCCATCTTCATCAGCGTGGGGTGCCCGTTGAGCATCCCGACCTCGCCGCGCGCGAACGCCGCGAAGGCGTCCGCGCGATTGAGCTTCGCGGGCGCGACCGGTCCGGTCAGCCCCTTGCCGACCAGGTCGTCCTTGAGCCAGGTGAGGGTGGCGACGTTCTGGGCGGAGTCGAGGCTGTAGGTGCCGACGTCGTCGGTGTAGCCGTCGCCGCCGCTCAGCAGCCACTGCATGGTCTCGGCCTGCGCCTCCTCGGGACCGAGGGGCAGCGCGTACGGGATCTTGACGCCCCGGGCCTTCAGCGCCTGCGCGTCGGCGGCCAGTTCACTCCAGGTCGTCGGCGCGCCGAGACCCGCGGCGGAGAACAGCTTCTTGTTGTAGAAGAGCAGCCGGGTGGAGGCGGCGAACGGCATGCCGTACTGCATCCGGTTCATCTTCCCCGCATCGGTGAGCTGCGCGACGAAGTCGGCCTGGACGGGTATGGAGAGCACCTCTTCGGCCTTGTACAGCTCGCCCTTGTCGGCGTAGTCGGCGTACGCGCCGATCTGCGCCATGTCGGGGGCGTCGCCCCGCGCGACCATCTCCTTGACCTTGCGGTCGACGTCCGTCCACGGGTAGACGCTGACCTCGACCTTGGTCCCGGGGTGTTCGGCCTCGTACGCCTTGACGAGCTTGTCCCAGTACTTCTGGGAGCTGTTGGCCTTGGAGTCCCCGTAGTCGGCGGCCACGAGTCTGAGGGTCACGTCCCCGGAACCGGCCGAGCCGCCGCAGCCCGCGAGGGTCGCCGTCATGCCCAGCGCGGACGCCGCCGCGATCAGTACTGTCCTACGTCCTGTCCTACGCCGCTGCACCGCACTTCTCCCAACCCCCGGCCGCCCCTGTCCAGAGGCTGTCCGTCTTTGCTTCTGCGTCCGTTGCATCCGTCTCGGAATGCGGATACAAGGTCTACACCACGTGAGTGGACTAGACCTCTCCTGGGGTAAGGGGCGACACTGTCCCCGTGAGACATGTCATCGCCCTCGATGTGGGCGGCACCGGGATGAAGGCCGCCCTGGTCGGGTCGGAGGGCGAGCTCCTCCACCAGGCCCGCCGCGCCACCGGCCGCGAGCGCGGTCCGGAAGCCGTGGTCGACGCGATCCTCGACTTCGCGGCCGAGCTGCGCGCGTACGGCGAGCACCACCTCGGCGAGCCGGCGGCGGCCGCCGGAGTCGCCGTTCCCGGCATCGTCGACGCCGACCGGGGCGTGGCGGCGTACTCGGCCAACCTGGGCTGGCGCGACGTCCCGATGCGCCGGCTGCTCGGCGACCGGCTGGGCGGGGTGCCGGTGGCGCTCGGACACGACGTGCGCACCGGCGGGCTCGCGGAGGGCCGGATCGGCGCGGGGCAGGGGGCCGACCGTTTCCTGTTCGTCCCCCTCGGTACCGGTATCGCGGGCGCGATCGGCATCGACGGCGGCGTCGAGGCGGGCGCGCACGGTTTCGCGGGCGAGATCGGCCATGTCGTCGTTCGCCCCGGCGGGACCCCGTGTCCGTGCGGGCAGCACGGCTGTCTGGAGCGGTACGCGTCCGCCGCCGCCGTCAGCCAGGCCTGGGCCGAGGCCTGCGGGGACCCGGAGGCGGACGCCGCCGACTGCGCGAAGGCCGTCGAGTCCGGGGACGCTCGGGCGCGGGAGGTCTGGCAGGACGCCATCGACGCGCTCGCCGACGGGCTCGTCACCGCGCTCACCCTGCTGGACCCGCGCACTCTGATCATCGGTGGCGGTCTCGCCGAGGCCGGGGAAACCTTGTTCACACCGCTACGGGCCGCCGTCGAGCGGCGCGTCACCTTCCAGAAACTGCCGTCCCTCGTCCCCGCGGCCCTCGGGGACACGGCCGGCTGCCTGGGCGCGGGCCTGCTCGCCTGGGACCTGCTGAATCAGCCGACCACTTCCCGACCGACTTCGGAGGTAACCACCTGATGGCCCCTAGAACGGTTCTCGCCGGTGCCAGGGTGGTACTGCCCACCGGAGTCGTCGACGACGGTCGTGTGATCGTCGACGGCACACGCATCGCCGGCAGCGCGCCCTCGTCGGCGCGGACACTGGACCTGTCGGGCCACTGGCTCGTCCCCGGCTTCGTGGACCTCCACAACCACGGCGGCGGCGGTGCCTCCTTCACCTCCGGGACCGTCGAGGAGGTCCTGCGGGGCGTCCACACCCACCGGCTGCACGGCACCACCACCCTCGTCGCCTCGACCGTGACCGGTGACATGGACGGCCTCGCCCAGCGCGCCGGGCTGCTCTCCGAGCTGGCCGAGCAGGGCGACATCGCGGGCATCCACTTCGAGGGCCCGTTCATCTCGCCGTGCCGCAAGGGCGCGCACTCCGAGGAACTGCTGCGCGACCCGGACCCGGCCGAGGTCCGCAAGCTGATCGACGCGGCACGCGGCCGGGCCAGCATGGTCACCCTCGCCACCGAACTGCCGGGCGGCATCGACTCCGTACGCCTGCTCGCCGAACACGGGGTGATCGCGGCGATCGGGCACACGGACGCGACGTACGAGCAGACGGTGGAGGCCATCGACGCGGGCGCGACCGTCGCCACGCACCTGTTCAACGCCATGCCGGCGCTCGGACACCGCACGCCCGGCCCCATCGCCGCCCTCCTGGAGGACGAGCGGATCACCGTCGAGCTGATCAACGACGGCACCCACCTCCACCCCGCCGCGCTCCAGCTGGCGTTCCATCACGCGGGCGCGGACCGGGTGGCGTTCATCACGGACGCCATGGACGCGGCGGGCTTCGGCGACGGCCGCTATCGGCTCGGCCCGCTGGAGGTCGAGGTCAGCGAAGGGGTCGCCCGGCTGGTGGAGGGCGGCTCGATCGCGGGCTCCACGCTCACCCTCGACCGCGCCTTCCAGCGGGCGGTGACCGTCGACCGGCTGCCGGTCGAGGACATCGTCGCGGCCCTGTCCGCCAACCCGGCCCGCCTGCTCGGCCTGTACGACACGGTGGGCTCGCTGGAACCGGGCAAGGACGCCGACCTGGTGGTCCTGGACGCGGAGTTCGCCCTCAAGGGCGTGATGCGCCGGGGCGAATGGGTGGTTGACCCGCAACTGGGCTGATTCGCCCTCCGATTGGAGCGCGATGTGACGTACGGCGGTCGTCCCGGGACTGGGCCGACCGCCGTTGTCTTTGGCATGATCGGGCCTCCGGATTCTCCGGAACCCGAAACTGTCGGCCAGCGCATTCATCGAGGGAGGTCGGTCCGGATGATCCTCACGGTCACACTGAACACCGCTCTCGACATCACCTATCGCGTACGGTCCCTGCGCCCGCACACCGCGCACCGGGTGACCGAGGTGACCGAACGCCCCGGCGGCAAGGGCCTGAACGTGGCCCGGGTGCTCGCCGCCCTCGGCCACGACGTGACGGTCACGGGTTTCACGGGCGGCGCGACGGGCCGCGCCCTGCGGGACCAACTCGCGGACACAACCGGGGTGGTGGACGCGCTGATCCCGGTCGAGGGGCCGACGCGCCGCACGATAGCCGTGGTCGACACGACGACGGGTGACACCACTCAACTCAACGAGCCAGGACCGGAGATCACCCCTGCCGAGTGGGCGGCCTTCCAGGAGGCCTACGAGGTGCTGCTGCGCTCCGCCTCGGCGGTGGCCCTGTGCGGCAGCCTGCCGCCGGGGGTGCCGGTGGGCGCGTACGCGGGACTGATCCGCGCGGCCCGCGCGGCGGCCGTCCCGGTCCTCCTGGACACCAGCGGCGAACCCCTGCGCCGGGGCGTCGCCGCCCGTCCCGACATCGTCAAGCCGAACGCCGACGAACTGGCCGAACTCACCGGCTCCCACGAGCCGTTGCAGGCGACCCGGGACGCCCGCAGACGCGGCGCGCACGCCGTCGTGGCCTCACTGGGCGCCCAGGGCCTGCTCGCCCACACTCCGGACGGCCTCTGGCGTGCCACCCCACCGCGCCGCGTCCACGGCAACCCGACCGGCGCGGGCGACTCCGCGGTCGCGGGCCTGCTGTCGGGACTGGTGGAGAACCTGCCATGGCCGGAGCGCCTCGCCCGGGCCGTCGCCCTGTCCGCGGCGACCGTACTGGCGCCGGTGGCGGGCGAGTTCGACCACCTGGCGTACGCGACCCTGCTCGACCAGATCGCGGTGACGGGGGACGCGACGGCGGCGTGACGCCACGGCGTGGGAAACGTAGAAGCGTCCCTGCCCGCCTCATGAGGCGGGCAGGGACGCTTCACTTACCTCTCGGACTACTTCCACCCTGCTTCCAACCAGAGTTGGTCGAAGTTCGCGTCGCACTGGTTGCCCTGCTCGCAGGAGATCTTGATGGTGTTGGTGCCCTTGTTGAGGGTGATGTCCCCCCAGGTGTTGGTCCAGCCCTTCTCGTAGTCGCCCTCTGCGGCATTGGCAAAGTTCTTCAGGTTGAGAAAGCGACTCTGGACCGTGCCATTGATCGTGAGCGTGGCGTTGGCATCCTTGCCGGGCACCCCGTAGTTGACGTACAGCGTGTATTTGCCGGCCTTGGGGATACCGCTGACGTTCCAGGTGACGGCCGCACCGACCTGATTGAAGCCCGTGACGTAGACGCCGCCGCCCGCCTTCGCACCCTTGACGTCCGACGTCGTCGTGACACCCGTCCCCAGGCTCAGCGCCTTCGCGTCGGTCTTCGGGAGCTCACCGGCGACCGCCGACGGCGAGGTCGACGCGCTCGGGGACGCGCTCTCGGAGGCCGTCGGGGTCGAGCCGCCGCCCGCCGTGTCCTTGCTGTCGTCGTTCGAGTTGTCGTTCATCATGGCGATACCGATGCCGATGACGACGGCGGCGACCACCGCGATGGCGCCGATCAGCAGGCCCTTGGTGTTCGGTCCGCGGCCGCGACCGCCGCCTCCCGACGACTGCCGGCCGGTCGGGGCTCCGCCGGGGACGGTCTCGGGCGCCGCGTAGTGCGCGTTCGGCTGGCCGTAGGCGCCCTGCTGCGGCACCTGGCCGTACGGTGCGGTCGGGGCGCCCTGCTGGCCGTACTGCGCGGTAGGGGCCTGCTGGCCGTAACCGGGCTGCTGCTGTCCGTACTGGCGTTCGCCGACCGCCCGCACCCGGTTGACCGAGCCGGGGTAGCCGTAGCCGCCGCCTCCGCTGGGCGGAGTGGCGCCGTTGGCCTGACCGTCGGCGTACAGATAGCCGAACGGGTCGTCGTCCTCGGGCGTGCTCGCGCCGTTGTTGCCGGGCGTCATCCCTTGGTCTCCTCAACAGGTGCGGTTCAGATGCGGTACATGGATGAATGGCGAGCCTACCCGCTCCCAAGGGGCCAAACGGGTGGGCTTCACCGCATCAACCCACTGACCTGTGACTTATCCGGCACGCCGATGCTGTTTGGGACGAGACCGTTTCTCGACGTACATACGTTCGTCAGCGGATTTCAAGACCTCGTCCGCCGTCATGCCACAGTGTGCCCACCCGATACCGAAGCTGGCGCCCACCCGGACGGCCCGGCCGTCCACACGGATCGGCGGGATGATCGCGTTCCGCAGTCGTACGGCGAGGTCGGCCGCGTCGGCCCGGCCGAGCCCGTCGGCGAGCACCACGAACTCGTCACCGCCGAGCCTGGCGACCGTGTCGCCGTCCCGGACACCGTTCGTCAGACGTCTGGCGACCTCGATGAGCACCGCGTCGCCCGCGTTGTGCCCGAAGCGGTCGTTGATCGACTTGAAGCCGTCGAGGTCGCAGAAGAGCACCGCGAGCCCCTTGGTGCCGTCGTCCGTCTCGCCCTCGGGCGCGATGGTGTGCACATGGTGGTCGAAGGCGTCGTACGCGTCGAAGCCCGCGGCGAGGTCGAATCCGTGCCCGCTCCCGTTGCCCGCGGTGCCTGCGCCGCCGCCGGGGTGGCCGTCGAAGGAGTTGTGCTCGGCCGCCTGGTCCGCGAACGGACCGTGCCCGTACGCCGCGTCCAGCGACTCGACCGTGCCCGGCTGAAGGGCCCCGGGGCGCCGGCAGAGGCGGGAGCCGAGGCGGGAGCGCAGCTCGGCCGAGTTCGGCAGGCCGGTGAGCGAGTCGTGCGAGGCGCGGTGGGCGAGCTGGAGCTCGCGGCGCTTGCGTTCCTCTATGTCCTCGACGTGCGTGAGCAGGAAGCGGGGGCCGTCGGCGGCGTCCGCGACGACGGAGTTGCGCAGCGAGACCCAGACGTAGGTGCCGTCGCGGCGGCCGAGTCTGAGCTCGGCGCGCCCGCCCTCGGCGGACGTCCGGAGCAGGGTGCCGATGTCCTCGGGGTGCACGAGGTCGGAGAAGGAGTAGCGGCGCATCGCGGAGGCGGGGCGGCCGAGGAGGCGGCACAGGGCGTCGTTGGTGCGCAGGATGCGGCCGTGCTGGTCGCCGCCCATCTCGGCGATCGCCATGCCGGAGGGTGCGTACTCGAAGGCCTGCCGGAAGCTCTCCTCGCTGGCGCGCAGGGCCTGCTGCTCGCGCTCGAGGCGGACCAGGGCGCGCTGCATATTGGCTCGTAGACGCGCGTTGCTGATGGCGATGGCGGCCTGGAAGGCGTACATCTGGAGCGCCTCGCGCCCCCACGCGCCGGGGCGCCGTCCGTTGCGCGGCCGGTCCACGGACAGGACGCCGATCAGCTCACCGGTGCTGGCGCCGGAGATTCCCGGGGTGTACATGGGCGCGAAGAGGCGGTCGGAGGGGTGCCACTCGTCCTCGAAGCGCGGCGCGGGTCCGTCCGTGTACCACTGCGGTACGTCGTCGTCGTCGAGGACCCAGCCCTCGGTGTGCGGAATGAAGCGCAGATCACCCCAGGCCTCGCCCATGTTCAGCCGGCGGTCCCAGGAGGCGCGGGAGCCGACCCGGCCGGTGATCAGCGCTTCGGCGGCGGAGTTGCCGGCGAGCGCGGCGACCACGAGGTCGCCGTCGGGGCGTACGAGATTGACACACGCCAGCTCGTAGCCGAGGCCCGTGACCACGCCGTCGGCGACGGTCTGCAGCGTGTCCGCCAGGCTCCGCGCGGTGTTCATGTCCGCCATCACCTGATGCAGCTGCCGCAGGGTCGCAAGACGGACATAGGGCTCCGACTCGGTCTCCATTCGCCCTCCCCTCGAGACCTCGCAGCAACTCCAGGGTTGTCTTCGGCGTACCTGGTTCTCTTACTGTTCTCTCGCGTACTACTTGGTAGCTTCGTGCATAGCTTCCCCGCCACTGAATCACAGCGCGCTGCCCACTCGGTACACAGGGTCAACAAAATATGGCTCCTGTGACTCAAGTCACAGCGGAAGATGAGCAATTGAGTGGGGTTTCTGCATTTCCCCGTGTGTTTACTGCACGCTTATTTGGACGCTGTGTAGACACTGTGAGCAGTTGTGTCCGTCCCGAGACCTAGGACCCGGCTTAGGACCGGGCTCGGACCGAGGCCCGATGTGGCTCCCCGGGGTCGGAGACTAGCGTTTCGGCGTGCTGAACACTCCCTCTGCCGCTCCACTCACCCCCTCCGTGCATGCTGAGGGGGTGAGCAACGACGAGTTCCGTGCCGCCATGTCCCGGCTGGCCGCGGGTGTGGTCCTGGTGACCGCGCACGAGCCCGCGCTGGACCCGGAAGGCCCCGGCGGCGAGGACGTCGGCATGACGGCGACGGCCTTCCTGTCCGTCTCCCTGGACCCGCCCCTCGTCATGGTCAGCCTGCGCGAGGGCTCCCGTATGGACGACCTGCTCGACGAACAGCCCCTGTGGGCCGTCTCCGTGCTCTCCGAGAGCCAGCGCCACATCGCGGGCCGCTTCGCCATGAAGGGCCGCATCAGCGACCGTCTGCTCTTCGAGGACATTCCGTACGTCCGTGGCGAGACGTCCGGGGCACTCCTGGTGGGCGGCGCCCTGGCGACCCTGGAGTGCCGCACCGAGCAGCGGGTCGCCGCCGGTGACCACACCCTCGTCATCGGGCGGGTGCTGACCGCGTCGGTACCGAGCGGGGACGGCGGACCGCTGCTGCACTTCAAGGGGCGCTACCGGCAGTTGGGCTGACGTCCTTTCTTCGAGGGCCTGGCGGCGGGGAACTACCGGTCGAGGACGGTGACGTCCAGCCCGGCCAGCCGCTCCGGGTCGTTGAGGATGTCGATGGCGGCGATCCTGCCGTGCACGACCGTGAAGGCGAGGACACCGACGAGGCGCCCCTCCGCGACCACGACCACACCCGCGGCGCCGTTGACGAGGGCGGGCCGCGCGATCCGGGCCAGGTGCGCGTACCCGCTCGCCCCCGAGGCCACGGCGATCGCACCCGCCGTCGCCCCGCCCTCGCTGCGCGCCACCACGTCCGGGTCGAGCACCGCGACGAGCGCGTCGAGGTCGCCCTCCCGCGCCGCCGCGAGGAACGCGTCCACGACCTCCCGCTGCCGCGCCAGGTCGGGATCGGGCACGGGCGCCCCGCCCTGGACCCTGCGCCGGGCCCGGCTGGCGAGCTGACGGGACGCCGTCGGCGTACGGCCCACGATGGGCGCGATCTCCTCGAAGGGCACCGCGAACAGGTCGTGCAGCACGAAGGCGAGCCGTTCGGCGGGCGTCAGCGTCTCCAGTACGACCAACAGGGCGAGGCCCACCGAGTCGGCGAGCAGCGCCTCCTGTTCGGGGTCGATGCCCGAGACGGGGCTGAGCACCGGCTCCGGCATCCGGACGCCGGGCCCCTCCGCCAGGGGGCCGAGCGGCTCCTCGGCACGACTTCGGCGGGAGCGCAGCATGTCGAGACAGACCCGGCCGACGACGGTCGTCAGCCAGCCGCCGAGGTTGTCGACCCGGTCGGCGTCGACACGGCTGAGCTTGAGCCAGGCCTCCTGGACGGCGTCGTCGGCCTCCGCGAGGGAGCCGAGCATGCGATAGGCGACGGAGCGGAGATGATCGCGGTGGGATTCGAATCGCGCGGCGAGAAATTCGTTCGCGTTCGCGCCGTCCTTCGCGTTCTCGGCCTTCTTCGCGTTCGCGTTCTTCGCATTCTTGTCGTCATTCCCGTTCTCTCCGGGAAATTCGCTGTCGCTCATACGTCACATCTCCTGGTCGCCGCCGCGGTCCGGCACGGACTTGCCCGTCATGGCATTGACGGACCGCGGCCTCCTGATGTGACGTCACGTCTCCGGGACGGCGCTCAGTCGCAGCCGGCCGCCGTCCCCGGAACGCTCCACTTCGACCTCGTTCACGGAATCGTCCGCGAAGCGGAGGGTGAAGTACGGACTGGCCTCGATCAGGAACTGCATGTCCTCCCGCGCGCCGCTGTCCAGCGGCGCGGAGACGACGGCGTCCCACGCACGGGCGTCGGGCACGGCGGCCTGCCGCAGCCGGACGGGAATCCGCGCCAGGCAGGTCGATCGATTGGCCCACCACTCCAGGTGCGCCCTGTCCTCGTATCCGTCCATTCCATGAGATTAGCGACAACTCGCCACAAAGGCCTGTCACCTCATACCCACGCAATGGCCGACACGCCCGCGAAAGACTCACGGGTGTCGCGGGTGCCCCTAACCCCAGTCGCGTCCGGAGCGGCCCCGCTTGGTGTCGGAGCGCTGTTTCTTCTCGCGCAGCCGCCGTTCGTTGATCCCCCGGGGGATGCGGGTGGCCCGGCGGGGCTTGGGCGGTGGCGCGGTGGCCTCGGCGAGCAGGGAGGCGAGTCGCACGGCCGCGGTCTCCCGGTTGCGCCACTGCGACCGGTGCTCGGACGCGCGGACGCTGATGACGCCGTCGACGAGCCGCCCGGCGAGCTTGACGAGGGCGCGCTCCTTCCAGACCGGGGGCAGCGCCTCGGTCTTCGCGAGGTCGAACCTCAGCTCGACCTGCGAGTCACTGGTGTTGACGTGCTGTCCGCCGGGCCCGCTGGAGCGGGAGAAACGCCACAGGAGCTCGGCCTCGGGCAGGGAGACGGAGCCGCGGATGACGTAAGGACCGGACATGAGGTCCATGGTCGCGTGGATGTCCGGTCCACGTCACCCTGTTTTCGCCGCCACGTGTCCGCCAAGAGGGTAAAGAAAGTAAAGAGACCAGGAACCTTCGACACCCCTCTTGGCGTTCTTAGGGGTAGCTGTAGCTTCGTGCCCGTACGAAGCCCATACGTACGGGCACAGCGCACGTACGCAACGAGGGAAGGGACTCCCAACAATGGCTGTAAGCCTGTCCAAGGGTGGCAACGTCTCGCTCACCAAGGAGGCTCCGGGCCTGACCGCCGTCACCGTGGGCCTCGGCTGGGACGTCCGCTCCACCACGGGCACCGACTTCGACCTCGACGCCTCCGCCATCGCGGTCAACACCCAGGGCAAGGTCTACTCGGACGCCCACTTCATCTTCTTCAACAACAAGCAGACCCCGGACCAGACCATCGTCCACACCGGCGACAACCGCACGGGCGAGGGCGCGGGCGACGACGAGGCGATCAACGTCAACCTGGCGGGCCTCCCCGCCGACATCGACAAGATCGTCTTCCCGGTCTCGATCTACGACGCGGAGACCCGCTCGCAGAACTTCGGCCAGGTCCGCAACGCCTACATCCGCATCATCAACCAGGCCGGCGGCACCGAAATCGCCCGCTACGACCTGTCGGAAGACGCCGCCACCGAGACCGCCATGGTCTTCGGCGAGCTCTACCGCAACGGCGCGGAGTGGAAGTTCCGCGCGGTCGGCCAGGGTTACGCCTCGGGCCTCGTGGGCATCGCCCAGGACTTCGGCGTCAACGTCTGATCCGTACAAGGCGGTTGAAGGAGCCCCTGGCCCGGGACACCGGACCAGGGGCTCCTCGCGTTCCCACCGCCCGCGCCCCGCTCCCTGCCTCCGTAGGGATATCCCCACGTTCCAAGCAAGGTACTGAAACCTTCAAGCATTCACCTCTAGGCTCTCGGACGTCCCGCTCACCCCCCACGGGAAACGGAGCCCCCACCTCATGTCCCACTCCCTGTCCGACTTATCGGACGAGCACTGTACGAACAACAGCGCTCCCCCCACCGTCCTGATGGACAACCAGGCACTCGACGACTTCCTCACCGCCGCGGTCACCGAGTACCAGCTCATCACCCCCCGAACCCCCCTCCCCTGCTTCGCCCTCCTCCTGGGCAACGCCGGCCGGGGCACCCTCCACGTCGAACGCGTCGCCTTCGGCCGCAACGCACGGACCTCGGACCCGGCCGCCCGCCTCGAGTTCAGCGAGACGATCGTGCCCCGCTTCGGACCGGCCTACGAGAACGAGCACCGCGCCTGGTGGATCGACTCCCGGGACCTCCTCAAGGCCTCCAAGGAAGCGGACGCCCTGGGCCTGGAACTGCTGGGCTCCATCCACATGCACCCCGACTGGCACCGCATGGGCCCGCCGCAGGAACGCGCCGTCGTCCTCAGTGAGCGCCCCACCCCGATGGACCGCCACGTCTTCGGGCAGACGGCCTGGCCGATCAACATCATCTGCTATCTGGAGCGCCGGGCCGACGCGTTCTACCACGCGCTCGCGGCCTGGGCCCCGCCCCCGGCCGAACATCTCGACAGCGACTGCACCGAACTCCCCCTGCGCGTCCGTACGATCACCGCGGTAGGTGTCTGACGTCATGACGACCGCCGAAACGCACCCGATCCACGCCCTGTGGGAAACGATGGCCCGCGCCTGGGTCTCGGCCGACGCCACGCTCTTCGCCTCCGTCTTCTCCCCGGACTGCGACTTCACCACCGTGCGAGGGGACAAGCCACCGGGCCGGGCGGGCATCGCGGCCGGCCACGACCGCCTGTTCCGCACCCAGTACGCCTCGACGCGACTGGACGCGAGGGTCGTCGCGGTCCGTCACCTGCGCCCCGACCTGGCGACCGTCGAGGCCGAGTCGACGATCCTCACCGCCGCGGACACGCCCCTGGCGAAGACACACGCCTTGGCGATAGCGGAACGGACCGCCACCGGGGACTGGCACCTCACCGCGTTCCACAACATGATCCCGGCGATCCCGAAGGAGACAGCCGCCGTGCCGCAGCCCACCGAGTCCGAACAGGCCCGTCCCAAGCTCCGCCATCTGGCGATCGTCGCCAAGGACCCGGAGAAACTGGCCGCCTTCTACACCTCGGTCTTCTCGATGGAACTCTTCCACCGGGATCCCGACGGCAGTTGCTTCCTCTCCGACGGCTACCTCTCCCTGGCCCTCATCAAGCACCGCCTCGACGGCGACACCCCGCTCGGCATGAACCACTTCGGTTTCCACATCTCCGACACGGAAGCCACCTCGGCGGCCCTGGCCGAAGCGGGCGCGGACAAGCCCGCCGAACGCTTCACCAACCGCCCCTTCGCCGAATACCGGGCCATGGACCCGGAGGGCAACTGGTTCGACCTCTCCGAACACGGCTTCGGCGGTCCCCGCCCCCCGTCCGCCCCTGACGAGACCTGACCGTCCCCCGCTGCTCCTCCCCACCCGTGCCCGGCCACCACCGGGCACGGGCCCGGCCGACCAGCCTGTTGGCTAGCCTGCACCGCGTGATTCTCGAAGCCCTCGCGCCCGGCCACGACATCCCCGTCGCCCTCCTCGGCGAACTCACCTCCCTCTATGCCTCCCACCACGAGTTCTTCTCCCTGAGCGGGGATTTCCCCGACGCCCACAACATCCGGCCGGAGCAGGTCGCGGCGGCGCTCACCGAGGAGATGGCGCATCCGGGGGCCGAGGTGCTGCTCGCGCGGAGTGCGGGGCGGCTCGTCGGGGTCGCGATCACCCTCGCGCACCACCCCGACCCCGCCGATCCGGATCCGTGGATCGGACTGCTGATGGTGGACGCGAGGGAGCAGCGCAAGGGGTACGGGCGTGAGCTCGTGGCACTCGTCGAGGAGAGGTTCCGCCGCACCGGCCGAGACGCCGCCCGCCTCGCCGTGCTCGACAACAACCCCCGGGGCCTCGCGTTCTGGACCGCCCTCGGCTACGAGACCATCGGCCACCGCGAGGACCGCCGACTGGGCCGCCCCTGCGCGGTGCTGCGCAAGGCGCTGAACGGGAGGACCTGAGTCACGCCCGGGGCGGCTTGCCCTCTCCGTACAGCCAGTCCTTCCAGATGCCGCTGAAGTCCTTGTCCGGGGCCTTCTTCTCGACGTAGGCCGTGAAGTCGGCCGTGGACGCGTTGGCATGGCGGTGGGTGGCGGCCCAGCCCTGGATGATGTCGTAGAACGTGTCGTCGCCGACGGTCCGGCGGATCTTGTGCAGGACCATCGCGCCACGGTCGTAGACGGGCGGGTCGGAGATGTGGGCCGCGCTGGAGGGCTTGGCGGGCGGAAAGGCCCAGACCGCCTTGTTCTTCTCGGGGGTGTCGTAGTAGTCGCCCCGGTAGAGGGAGTTGAAGATCTCGTCGGCGCTCTCGCCGTCGTGGTCCTCCTGGTACAGCCACTCCGCGTACGTGGCGAAGCCCTCGTTGAGCCACATGTCCTGCCAGGACTTGGGCGTGACGGAGTCGCCGTACCACTGGTGGGCCAGTTCGTGGACGAGGATGCCGGTCTCCGGGGCGCCGGGGAAGACGGGGCGGGTCTGGGTCTCCAGGGCGTAGCCCGCGTCGTCGCCGCGGTCCACGATCGCGCCCGTCGAGGAGAAGGGGTACGGGCCGAAGTTGTACGCCTCCCAGTCCATGATCTCGGGTATCTCGGACAGCACCTTCTTCGCGGCCGCGGTCTGCGTCGGGTCCACGGCGACGTACACGGGCAGACCGTTCTTCGTCGTCGAGCGCGTGATGTCGTACCGGCCGATCGCGACCGTGGCGACATAGCTCGCCATCGGTTCGGCGGTGTGCCAGGTGAAGGTCCTGCGGCCGTCGGCCGTCGTCGTCTCGCTCGTCAACTCGCCGTTGGAGACCGCCTGCAGGTTCTTCGGGACGGTGACGGCGATGTCGTACGTCGCCTTGTCGGAGGGGTGGTGGTTGCCCGGGAACCAGGCCATCGATCCGGTGGGTTCACCGAGGGCGAGAGCGCCGTCGGCCGTGCGCAGCCAGCCCTCCTGCGAGCCGTCCTGGTCGGTGAGCGTCTCGGGGGTGCCCGAGTAGCGGACCGTCGCGCGGAACGTCTCGCCCTTGTCGAGGTCGGTGTGCGGGCGCACGGTCAGCTCCTGGCCCGCCCGGTTCCAGCGGGCCTCCTTGCCCTCGACGGTGACGGCGGCGACGTCCAGGCCCTTCAGGTCCAGGTCGAAGGCGCTGAGGTTCTGGGTGGCCCGGGCGGTGATCTCGGCGGTGCCGTCGAGATGGTGCGCCTTGGGGTCGTAGGAGAGGGTCAGGGCGTAGTGCGTGACGTCGTAGCCGCCGTTGCCCATCTTCGGGAAGTACGGATCCCGGACCCCGGTGGCACCGGGCTTGCCGTGCACACCTCCGCCGCCGCACGCGGTGAGGGTGAGCGCGAGAGCGAGGGCGAGAGCCGGGGCCGGAGCAAAGCGGACGGTGACGGAAGATCGGGGCACACCAGCGATCCTACGAGGCCCCGACAACCCCACTCCAGGCCGCGCGCCCCACCCGAGGGCCCGGCTGCCGGCCGGTGGGGGCCGGTCGCGCACGCGCGGCGGAGCCGCATATCTCACGGCCCCGCGCGTCTCGCGGAGCGCGGCCCCTCCGCGGAGCCGTACCCCCTCCCCCGGGCCCGTGACACCATCACCTACGTGCTCGACATCGGCTACGCCCTCTCCAACCGCTTCCCCGACCCCCCGCAGACCGACTACCGCCGCGCGGACGTCCACGCGCTGCGGCACGACCTGTTCTGCGGTGACGTCTATCTCGCCGACACCAAGGCGGACCGGGAGCTGTCCACAGCCTGGGGATGGGTGCCGGTGCTCGACTTCGCGTGGGCCCTGTGCGACATCGTGGAGCAGCTCGACCGGGACCCGCGCGGCAGCCGGGCCTCGCGCCCCCAGCACGCGGAGCTCGACTTCACCGAGTCGACGGACCGCATGCTCTTCGAGCGGCGCTTCGGCTGGGTGGACATCGAGGCCGACTGGATGCCGGGCGACGAGGAGCCGCTGACCTTCTCCCACTCCGCACTGCGCCGCGAGGCCCGCGACTTCCTGCACGACCTGATCGCCGACCTCACGGACCTGCACGACGACCTCGCCGAGAACCCGGCGATCTGGACCCTCCAGGCCCGCTTCCCCCGAGTGGGCTGAGACCCCCGTACTCCCCACTCGGCCCCGGCTCATGACGCTCCCGGTCCCGGCCCCCCGTCCACCCGCACCCCCAGCGCCGCGGCGAACACGGGCGCCAGGTCGAGCAACTGGCTCGGACTGATCACCGCCCCCGCCAGCCGGTCCACGCCCCGTGCGATGTCCAGCTCCGCCGCGTGGCGCAGGTCCACGTCCGTCAGGGTGGCCGCGGTGAGGTCCGCCCCCTTCAGGACGCAGTCCACGAACTCCACGCGCTCCAGCCGGGCGCCCCCGAAATCCGGCTCGACCAGCACGCAGCCCTCGAAGACGACGTCCTTGAGGCGGGCCTTGCGCAGGTTCAGGTAGTCGATCTTGCCGCCGCGGATCAGAACCCGCTCCAGCACCGCCCCGTGCAGCTGCACCCCGCCCAGCCGGGCGTCCACCAACTCGACGTCGCGCAAGGTCGACTCGGCGAGGTCGGTGCCCACGCCCCGTATGCCCGTCAGGACCGAGTCCAGCAGGCGCGCGTGGTGCAGTCGCGTCTCGTCCAGCGCGCACCCCGTCAGGGCGCAGTCCATGAAGGTCGCTCCCGCGCCGTCCTGCCCGACGAAGTCCGCCTCCCGGAACTCCAGCCCGTCATAGTCGCCGTCCGGCTCCAGCTCGGAGCCGTCATGGGGTTCCAGCGGCGGCAGCCGCACCTCCGGCCGCCGTGCCCCCCGGTCCCGCCCACTCGCCCTGCCCGCCGCTTTTCGCACCATGCCCCCATCGTGCACTCCGCCACTGACAACGCCCCCGCCCCGCGCCTTTGACCACGCCCCGCACCCGCGCCTTGACCTCAAGCGCGCTTGAGGCTGAACGCTGAGCCGCACCACCACCGAGCGATCAAGCACGTACCGAGCAATCAAGTACGCCTCAGCACATCAGCGAGGGAGACCGTCATGCACGCCGTCCGCCTGCACACCTTCGGCCCGGCCGAGAACCTCACCTACGAGAGGACCGAGGATCCCGAGCCGGGCCCGGGCCAGGTGCGTATCGCCGTGGCCGCGGCCGGTGTCCACCTCCTGGACGCCGCCCTGCGCGCGGGCGCCCGGGGCCCGGCGCCCGCCCCCACCCCGCTGCCCACGATCCCCGGCCGTGAGGTCGCCGGCACCGTCGAGTCCCTCGGCGCGGGCGTCGAGGGCCACTGGCTCGGCAGGCGCGTCGTCGCCCACCTCGGGTTCGCCCCCGGGGGCTACGCCGAACTGGCCGTCACCGACGTCGACCGCCTGCACGAGATCCCGGAGAACCTGGACTTCGCCCAGGCCGTCGCCATGATCGGCACGGGCCGTACGACGATGGGGATCCTCCGGTTCGCCGAGCTGGGCCCGGGTTCCGTGGCCCTGATCCCCGCCGCCGCGGGCGGTATCGGCACCCTGCTCGTGCAGTACGCCCGGCACACGGGTGCCACCGTGATCGGTCTCGCGGGCGGCCCGGAGAAGGTGGCCCGCGTCCACGAGAACGGCGCCGACCTGGCAGTCGACTACAAGGACGGCGGCTGGCCGGACCGGGTCCGCGCCCATCTGGACGGGAAGCCGGTCACCGTCGTCTTCGACGGCGTCGGCGGTGACGTCGCCCGCGCCGCCGTCGGCCTCCTCGGCCCCGGCGGGAAACACCTCGTCTTCGGCTGGTCCGGCGAAGGCATCCACAACGGCGGGCCATTGCTCGTGGAGGGCGTGTCCGAGCAGGTCCTCGGCCCCGTGATGCTGCGCGGGGCGGGCGGCCCCGACCCCCTCCGCACGCTGGAGCTGAGGGCTCTCGCCGAAGCCGCCGCGGGCCGTCTCACCCCGGCCGTGACCCGTTTCCCGCTGGCCGCCGCGGCCGCCGCCCACCGGGCCCTGGAGACCCGCGCCACCCTCGGAAAGGTGGTACTGGAGCCGTGATCAGGATCGACTGTCCGGAAAGATGCGATACATACCAATTCATGGTCTTCTGGGCAAGTGAGCGCCACCCGATCAGGTGAACGCGGCACCCCTGGAACCTCCGAAGGCGCCGACTCCCGCCGCTGGTGGGGCCTGGTGATCATCGCCCTCGCGCAGCTGATGGTCGTCCTCGACGCGACCATAGTGAACATCGCGCTTCCCTCCGCACAGCGCGCTCTGGGCATGTCCGACGGCAACCGGCAGTGGGTCATCACCGCGTACACGTTGGCCTTCGGCGGTCTCCTGCTGCTCGGCGGCCGGATCGCGGACCTCGTCGGCCGCAGACACACCTTCGTCTTCGGCCTCATCGGCTTCGCGGCCGCCTCCGCGATCGGCGGCGCGGCCACCAGCTCCGCCATGCTCTACGGCGCCCGCGCCCTCCAAGGCGCCTTCGCCGCCGTCCTGGCCCCCTCCGCGCTCAGCCTCCTGACCACCACCTTCACCCACCCGAAGGAGCGCGGAAAGGCCTTCGGCGTCTACAGCGCCCTCGCGGGCAGCGGCTCGGCGATCGGACTCGTCACGGGCGGGCTGCTGACCGAGTACCTGAACTGGCGCTGGTGCCTGTACGTCAACATCCCCATAGCCGTCGTCGGGGTCTTCGGCGCGTACGCGCTGCTGCCCGACCCCCCGGGCAACGCCCGCGCCCGGCTCGACATCCCCGGTGTGCTGCTCGGCTGCGGCGGACTGGTCACGATCGTCTACGGAGTCAGCGAGGCGGAGGCGCGCGGCTGGACGGACCCGCTGGTGCTGGGCCTCCTCGCGGGCGGAATCGCGCTGCTGACCGCGTTCATGTACTGGCAGACGAGGGCCCCGAGCCCGCTGCTCCCCCTCCACATCATCAAGGACCGCACGCGCGCGGGCTGTTTCCTGACGATGGCCCTCGCCGTCATCGGCATGTTCGGCATTTTCCTGTTCATGACCTACTACCTGCAGGTCGTCCTCGGATACTCGCCCGTGTGGGCGGGCCTGGCCTTCCTGCCCATGACGGCCGCGATCGTCATCTGTACGACGCAGATCTCGGCGCGGCTGCTGCGCCGCGTGGCACCGCGCGTGCTGATGGTCCCCGGAGCGCTCCTCGCGGCCTCCGGGATGCTGTTCTTCACCCACCTCACGGTCGACGCCGACTACGCGGGCCGGCTGCTGCCCGGTCTGATCCTGATGGGCCTCGGCATGGGCCTGATCTTCATGCCGGTCTTCGCCACCGCCACCGCCGGGGTCGCCCCACAGGACTCCGGCGTGACCTCCGCGACCGTCAACACCTCACAGCAGGTCGGCGGTTCGATCGGTACGGCCCTGCTGAACACCATCGCCACCACCAGCGGTGCGGCCTACATCACCGCGCACCTCACCAACCCCGCCCGGAAGGCCCTGACCGTCCGCGAGGGCGTCGTGCACGGCTACACGGTCGCCATCTGGTGGGCCGCCGGAATCATGCTCCTGGCCGGTCTGGTCGCGGGCCTCATGGTCACCGCGCGGACCCCCGAACACGCGACCGCACCGGCCCCCGTGCCCGAGTCGGTCCCCTGAACCCGGCTCCCCTGGCTCCCCCAGCTGGTACTGGTCAGTTCCGGCCCGCGACGCGGTCCGCCATCCGTGCGAGCCGCGACGACTGCGCACTGTGTGTGGTGAGTTCGCGGCGGTCGGCCGTGCGGTAGGTGGCGTACATGGCCTGCACGCCCAGCCAGCGAAACGGCTCCGGCTCCCACTTGCGGACCTTGTGGTCGACCCACGGGAGGGCGGTCAGGTCGGTCGGGCCAGCCTGGCCCGAGTCCTGCTGGATCAGGTCCCGCAGGGTGCGCGCCGCGAGATTCGTCGTCGCGACGCCGGAACCGACGTAGCCGCCCGCCCAGCCGAGGCCGGTGGAGCGGTCCAGGGTGACGGTGGCGCACCAGTCGCGGGGGACGCCGAGGACTCCCGACCAGGCGTGCGCCACCCGTACGCCGGCCAGGGAAGGGAAGAAACGGACCAGGATCTCGTGGAGGGCGTCGATGGTCGCCTGCTGGGTGCGGCCGTCGTTGTCGGTGCGCGAGCCGAAGCGGTACGGGACGCCCCGGCCGCCGAGCGCGATGCGGTCGTCGGCGGTGCGCTGGGCGTACATGTAGGCGTGCGCCATGTCGCCGAGCGTCTCGCGGCCCTCCCAGCCGATCGTCGCCCACTGCTCGGGGGTCAGCCGCTCGGTCGCGATCATGGAGGAGTTCATGGGCAGCCAGGTGCGCTTCTGGCCCTTCAGGGAGGCCGTGAAGCCCTCCGTGCAGCGCAGGACGTAGGGGGCACGCACGGTGCCGTACGGCGTGACCGCGTGCTTCGGGCGGATCTCCGTGACCGGCGTCTTCTCGTGGATCGTGACGCCGAGTGCCTCGGCGGCCGCCGCCAGCCCCTTGATGAGCTTCACCGGGTGCAGACGCGCCCCGTGCGGGGTCCAGGCCGAGCCGACCGCGTCCGCGACCCGGACGCGCTCGACGGTCTCCCGGGCGCCGTAGAGCTCGCGGTCCTTCTCGCCGTACGAGAGCTCGTGCTCGTGGAAGGCCTTCAGGCGGGCCAGCTGGGCGGGCGTGTAGGCCACTTCGAGGACGCCGCCCTGGTGGACGTCCGCCTCGATGCCCTCTTCGGCGGCGACCCGGACGACCTCGTCGACCGTCTCGTTCATCGCCTTCTGCAGACGTACCGCCGCCTCGTGGCCGTGCAGCTTGGCGTACCGGTCGCGGCCCGCGATGCCGTTGTAGAGCCAGCCGCCGTTGCGCCCGGAGGCGCCGTAGCCGCAGAACTTCTGCTCCAGGACGGTGACGCGCAGGAAGGGGGCCGCCTTCTTGAGGTAGTACGCGGTCCACAGGCCCGTGTAGCCGCCGCCGACGATCACGACGTCGGCGGTCGCGTCGCCCGGCAGGGGCTCGCGGGCCTCGGGCAGACCGTCGTCCGCGTACCAGAAGGAGATGCCGCCGTTCACCGTGCCGCTTCCTGTGCTGCTCATGGGCGGGACGTTAACCCCTGAGGGCGGCCAGTGTCTCCTTCGGATTCCATGCTTTTCCGCGGCCTCTGACCAGCGGATAGCAGCAGAGACCTATCAGGATCGATATGAAATGCCCGAAATCGGTGAAGGTGCGGCCGGTGAGCAATGGCATGCCGTAGACGACGAGGATCACCGCCAGATAGAGGTACCGCCACGGCGACGCGACCCGGTACGTGAGGGCCCCGATGACGCCCGCCAGCGCGTAGCTCACCCCGATGTCCAGAGTTTCGACCGCCGAGTGCGGCGCCGCCCCGCGCTTGATCGCGCCCAGCAGCGCTCCCTCGCTGATCAGCGTCGCCAGGACGTGCGCGGCCACCGCGACCGCCAGCCAGCGCAGGGTGCCCAGCCAGCGCTCCGCCTGGGCGTGGAAAACGGTGAAGAGGACGGCGTACGGCAGCCAGAGACCACCGTCGATCCACATCGCACTGGTGAACAGCACCCGCGCGGGGTCGTTCGACAGCTCGTGGATGTTGGTGGACCGCTGGCGCAGGAAGTCCGCTTCGAAATCCGGAGACATGTGGTGCAGAGCCACCGTGGTGACGAAGAGGATCGCCAGCCACACGTAGGTGCCGGGGGCACTGCGCAGGTAGCTCCCGGCGCGGTGCAGGGCCCCGTCAATTCGCATGAGCCGCTTCACCGCCCGCACGTAGGCTCGGCCCTGTGATCGACGTTCCGGTGGGTCTGGCCGCCTCGCAGGCCAAGTACAACGGAGCGGCGGGGCGCGCCTTCGTCGCCGGGCTGCCCGAGCGCGCCGCGCACTTCCTGGAGCGCTGGGAGCTGCGCCTCGACGGTCCCTCCATGCACGGTGTCACGGCGCTGGTCCTGCCGGTACTGCGGGCCGACGGCACCCCGGCCGTGCTCAAGCTCCAGCTCCTGGACGAGGAGAGCGCGGGTGAGCCGGCCGCCCTGCGGGTCTGGGGCGGCGGCGCGGCCGTACGCCTCCTCGCCCACGACGAGGCCACCTGCACCCTGCTGCTCGAACGGCTCGACCACACCCGCGCGTTGACGCACCTCCCCGACACGCGCGAGGCCGCCCTGGTCGTCGCGCGGCTGCTGGCCCGGCTGACGGCCGTGCCGGCGCCGGAGGGGATGCGGCGGCTCGGTGACATCGCGGAGGCCATGCTGGAGCGGGTGCCGGGGGCCCTGAAGCTGATCGCGGACCCGGCCGAGCGTCGTCTCGTCGAGGACTGCGCGGCGGCGGTGCGCGAGGTGGCGACCGAGCCGGGTGACCGTCTCCTCCACTGGGACCTCCATTACGACAACGTCCTCCAGGACGGGGACGCCCGCTCCGTCGGCCGCGGGCCCTGGGTCGCCATTGACCCCAAGCCTCTCGCGGGCGACCCCGGCTTCGACCTCTGCCCGGCGCTCGGCAACCGCTTCGAGCCCGCCGAGATCCGCTGGCGCTTCGACGCGATGACCGACGTCTTGGGCCTGGATCGCGAGCGGGCCCGTGCCTGGACCCTCGGTCGTGTCCTAGAGAACACTCTGTGGGAAGTCGAGGACGGCCGCCCGCTGGAGGCGGTCCAGCTGGAGATCGCGCGTCGGCTGCGGGGCGCCCCGCGCTGAGCCCAGGAGGGTCGTCCTTCGGCTCAGGCCCCGTTCGCGAGGGCGCGTCCCAGTGCCAGCGGATCGGCCTGCCCGTTCAGTTCGCCGTGCAGGGCCATCGCCAGTTCCGGGCGGGCCAGCAGGCCGTCTCCTGCCGGGTCTCCGGCGGCCCGTGCCGCAAGGCCGAGCCCCACCCAGGTCTCGGGGTCGCCGGCGCCGCGGCCGATGCGCGCACGGAACGCGCCCAGGGCCTCGGCGGTTCGGCCTTCCACCAGGGCGATGTCCTCGGGACGCGCGCCGGCGACCACCGCCCCGGGGTCGTCCCGCAGCGCCGCGAAGCCCGCGGGGTCCGCCAGCAGCCATCGCAGCAGCACCGCCCGGGTGTCGACACCCCGCGCCGGACTGCCCGGGACGGGCTCGGGCTCGTCCGCCGTCCTGGGCAGCGGGTTTCCGTCGGACCAGGCTGCCGCGAGGTCGCGGAGGGTGCCCGGCGCGGGCCGCAGATGCCAGGCGCGCCAGGTCGCACGGTGGTCGGCGACCGCCAGGGCCGCCGCGGACCGGGCCCGGGCGTCGACCGGTTCGTCCAGCCAGGGCTCGATGCGCCGCGTCAGCTCGGCCACCAGCCGCCGCCCCAGATCGTTGAGCCCGTCCGCCGAGCCGACGGCGCGCAGCGCGTACGCGGTCTGGCTCCGCCACAGCGCGAACTCGAACTGCCCGAGGGCGTGACCGCGCCGCCGCCAGAACGCGGTGACGCCGAAGAAGGCGTACACACCCTGGAGCAGGCCGCCCAGGGGGCGGGGGTCGTCGCGCCAGGGGGCGTAGTGGAGCCGGGCGCCCTGGTCGTCGTACAGGGTGAACAGGTGCATGAACGCGCTGAGCTTGTTGTGCTGGAACTCGTGCACCAGCGTCGAGGCGAACTGCTCGGCGTCGTCCGGGGCCGATGCCAGGGCGGTGCCGAAGGCGTCGCCCGAGGACGCGCTGTGCGGCCGGAACCTCTCGGCGCGCGGACGGGGCACCACCGACACCAGCCCGCCCGCCAGCGCCTCGGCCACCTCGGTGTCGGTGCGCCGCAGGATGTCCCAGGCGGGGCCGAACAGTTCCTGCCACTCGGCGGCGGAGTCGATCGGTTCCACCCCGGCCGGTTTGCGCAGGTCGCGGTAGGGGTCGGTGTCGTCCAGGAGCAGGGTGCAGCCGTCGGCGCGCAGCTCGGTCAGGGCGTGCCAGTCCGGCCCTTCGAGTGGGCGCCCGGCGATCCGCACGGATCCCGCAAAGGCGCGGACCTCGGCCACGTCCCAGTCCGCCCGGCCGGGCACCCGCATCGCCCCGAGCGCGGGCAGGACCACCCAGCCGTGGCGGACCGGGACGTCGGTACGGAACTCCAGGCCGGCGCGGACGGCCGCGGCGGCGGCGATCGCGTGGAGGTGCCCGGTGTCCGCCCAGAGGGGTGCGTCGTCCTGGGCCGTCCCGCGCAGCCGGCGCAGCGTGTGCGCCGCCCACACGCCCACGGCCGGATACGCCAGCAGGTCTTCCACCGCCTCCTTGGACACGGCCCAGGCGCGCGACAGCAACTTCCAGCCGTCCGCCGAAGGGGGCAGGGGGCCGGCCGGTGCCGTCGCGGCCGAGTCCAGCAACGCCCGGACGACGAGCAGCCGCCAGCTCCGCTCGCTCACCCGCAGACGGTCCACCGTCGCCGGGCTGCCCCCACCGCCCAGCAGTTCGTCGAACGACTGCGGCGACAGAACGTGGGGTCGGGCCGTCCGGTGCATCGGTCGTGCCGCTACGCGTCGCGCTGCGGGTTGTAGCCGCCGAGGCTGCTCGCGGGGTCGTCGATACGGCTGAGCAGTCGACGCATGGAGCCCTGCGCGGACGGCAGGTCCAGACGGGGCCACTCGTCCAGCGGAACGTCGCTGAGGTCGATCAGCTCGGACTCGACTCCGGACTTCTCCATGGCGGCGCCCCTGTGACAGTGAGGTGATGCGATCAATGCCTTACATATCACTGAATACGGCGTTTCCAGGGATTTCAGGCTACTTGGGTGACCCTATTGCATCAACGCCGTCACGCAGGGCCACAGTGCGAAATCGGCCCGGATCGGGTGACGGAAGGGCGGTGGGAGCACGCGCGGTGGGGTAGGGACCGGGTGTGATTGAACTCGCTGAACTGATCGAGGAGTTGCGCAGGGAACTGACCGCGGCCCGGACGGCCGCGGAGGGGGAGGATCTGTATTTCGAGGTGGGTCCGGTGGAGCTGGAGGCGGCCGTGGTCGTAGAGCGGTCGGCGACGGCGGGCGGCAAGATCCGCTTCTGGGTGGTGGAGGCGGGCGCGGACGGACGGGTGGCGGACAGCGTCACGCACCGGGTGAAGCTGACGCTCGACCCGCGCACCCACAGCGGCGGCGGACGGGCCCCGTGGGTGGGCGGGGCCGAGGCCGAACGAGAGCGCTGAGCCGTGGCGGCACAGGATCCGCGCCGCGGACTGGATCCGGTCCGGGTGGCGGAGGTGATGGTGCGACCGCCCGCGGGGCGGGGCCCCGGGCGGCGCGGTTCCGGCTACCGGGTGGGTCCCTGGTGGGTGCTCACCGCCGCACACGTCGTCCGTGACGCGAGCACAGGAACCACCGACGTACGGTTCGAGGCCGACCGCGCCGACGAGTGGACCGTGGCCGCCCGGGTGGTGCTGTCCTCGGAGAAGGCCGACGTGGCACTCCTGGAGCTGGGCGGATCCGCGCCGCACGGCGTCCACGCGGCCGTGACCGAACCCCCCTCGTACGGGGCCGTGCCCGACGCGGACCTCGTCCTGCCGTGCAGCGCGATGGGCTTCCCCCGGTTCAAGCTGCGTGAGGACCGGATGCGACGGCTCGACGACGGCTCGGCGTCCCAGTACCGCGACTCCTGCCACGCGACGGGCATGACCTCGGTGCTGTCCAACCGCCGCGAGGGCACGCTCGAACTCGCCGTCACCCCGCCCGAGTCGGACGCCGAGCCCGACCGGTCGCCCTGGGAGGGCATGTCGGGCGCGGCGGTCTGGCACGACGACTCGATCGTCGGCCTGGTCAGCGCGCACCACCGCACGGACGGTCTCGGCCGCCTCGCCGCCGTGCGCGTGGACCGCTGGTACGAGTTGTTGACCAGGTCCGAACTGGCCCTGCTGCACGAGTGCGCCGGCCTGCCCGCGTCGGCGCCCGAGCTGCCCCGCATCCCGTCCGCACGGACCACCGCCGCGGGCCCGGTCACCCTGGCCGACCTGCGCGACGACCTGCCGCTGCGCGAACTCGACGGTCTGGTGGGTGCGTTGACGGCACTGCCCACGGTGAGCGACCGCACCACCCTGGCCCTGGTCCTGGGCGGCATCAACCCGGCCATCGCGGCCATGAGTCCGAGAACACCGGCACTGAGACCGGACGTGTTCGGAATCCTGCGGACCTGTCTCCGCTACCCGGGGACCTTGGACCAACTCCTCGAAGCGATACGGTTGATGGAGGGCGACTCCGCCGGGGTGGCCCGCATGGACGAAGAGGCGGTGGAGTTGTCCCGGCGCCACCGTCGAGCCGGTGAGAGCCGCTGACCTGATATGGCGGGGCCGCGCGGGCGTGGGGTTTCATACTCCGTGCGGTGGGTCATTATCAGGAGGATGCGAGCCGCCAGCATCCACAAATGCAGCCGGGGGGAAGGGGTTTGGCCGTCATGGAGCCGTCTTTGGCCGCCGTCGAGTCCAGCCTGGTCGATCTCGCGGGGGTGTCTCTTGAAACGCTGCGCTCCATGGAAAGTCGAGTTCTCGCCGAATCACTGCAGGAACTGCTGCCGGGAATCGACCACCAGTTGGCCAGCGTCGCCGGCGTCGACCCCGGCGAGCGTTTCGACTGAGGCCGCCGGGGCCGCGTATGCGCGCTGAGCCGTCCCTGCCTCGTCATCACCTGCCGCCCGACCGCCTGGCCGAACTGGTCCGCGGCGAGGGCGGCCCGGAAACGCTCGACCTCCTGCTCGGCGGCGAACGCAGTCGGCGTCTGCTGCTCCTGCGGATGCTCGACGACGCCACGGACCTCGGCCCCGCATGGGACCTTCTCAGTGAGGCGCAGCGCCGCGCCCCCCAGGTCGTCGACGACCTGCTCATGTATCCGCAGACGGGCATGTGGCTGACCACCGCGCTGCGTCGGCTGCGCGGCAGGACTCCGATGGACGAGCCGCCGCTGTGGGTGGAGCTCGGCCATATGTCGGCCCTCGCCGCCGCGGCAGCGCTGCGGGCGGAGTTCGACTTCACCATCGAGGTCCCGGTACGGCACGGACGGGTACCCCTGCCGACCCTGGGCTGTGCGGTGCTGCCCGAGACCGAGCCCTGGACAAGGGCCACGGTGCGGGCCGAGGGCGGACGCGCGGTGATCGAGGCGGCCGGGGCCGAGGTCGCCGTACCGCCGACCACCGGATCGGCGGGTCCCGGATGGCATCCGGTACGCAGGCTCACGGTCGGTGCGCGAGGGCGGCGGCTCGACATCGTGCTGGACGACGTGGACCCGTACCGCACGTATCCGCAGCCGACCGAGCCGCGCCCGCTGTCCGGTGAGGCGGCGGCGCAGTGGCGGCGGATGCTGGAGCAGGCATGGGAGTTACTGCTGAGGGAGCAGCCCGAGACGGCCGAGGCCATGCGGCGGGGAGTGTTCTCACTGACGCCGACCCCGGCGGGCGAAAGGTTCCGGCCACGCAGCGTGAGCGCGGGGGACGCCTTCGGCGGCGTCGAGGCCTCGGAGCCGGACGACGCCGTACAGCTGGCCGTCACCCTCGTACACGAGTTCCAGCACACCAAGCTGGGCGGGCTGCTGCATCTGACGCCTCTGCTGACTCACGACTCCGACAGGGGCAAGGAGCTGTGGTACGCGCCCTGGCGGAACGACCCCCGGCCTCTTGAGGGGCTGCTGCAGGGCATCTACGCGTTCGCGGGGATCACCCGCTTCTGGCGCGAGCACCGCAAGGCCGCACCCGCGCAGACGGCCATGGCGCACTTCGAGTTCGCGCTGTGGCGGGCCCATGTGGCGACGGCGATGGAGCAGGTCCACCGCCACCCGCGACTGACGCCCCTCGGCACGGCCCTGCTGGACACACTGCGCGACCACTGCGCCCAGTGGCTGGCGGAGCCGGTTCCCGAGGAGCCGCTGGCCCTGGCCCACCTGTGCGCCGACGACCACGTCGCCCGCTGGCGCGCCCACCACCGGCGGCCCGCCGCGCCGGCCGTCGACAGGGCCGTACGGGCATGGCTGGACGGGGCGAGCGGACCGCCCGGCACCCTGGCGACCGAACCCGAGGTCGTACCCGACCCCTCGGCACGCTGGCTGGACAGCCTGGCGATGCTCGTCCGCCACCGCCTCAGCGGCGCGGACGACGACCGGATCTCGCTCGACGGGCCCGAGAAGGCCGCGGCCAGGGTCAGCGGAGCGCTGACCGGCGACGCCCTGCTGGCCGCGGGCGACGCAACGGCTGCCCGGCACGCGTACGTGGCGCACCTGGCGGCTGAGCCCGGTCCGGCCGGAGCCTGGGCGGGCCTCGGCCGCGCCCTGGCCACCGCGGGCACCGAACCGAGGGCGGCCCGTCTGCTGTGCCACCACCCGGAACGAGCGCACGCGGTGCACCAGGCCCTGCTCGGTGTCACGGACAGCCCACCGGACCCGATCCGCCTCGCCACCTGGCTCGGCTCGCCCCCGGCCTGAGACCGGGACGGATCACATCGGCATCGGGTCGATGTCGCAGTCGGTCCGCTGCCTGGCCCGGGCCTGCGCCGTCGCCGGGTGGGGCGCGGACTCGGCGGAGTTGAGGCGGGGTTCGTCCAGGGCCCTCTCCATACGCGCCAGGGTGTCCGCGCGCAGTGCGTCACCCTCGGCCCGCTCACCGAGGGCGAGGAGGTCCAGGGAGAGGTTCGCCGCACCCACCAGCGTGGTCGGGTGGTTCTCACCCAGCCGTTGCCGGCACAACTCCACCGTCTTCTCACCCAGTTCGCGGGCCTGCGCCACCTGCCCCAGGGCACTGAGATCGCTCGCCAGGTTGATGGCGCAGGCCAGCACGATCGGATGGCTCTCCCCGAGACGTTCGGTCAGAGTCTCCAGCGCCGCCTCGTCCAGTCGCCTGGCCTGCTCCACCCGGCCCAGCAGCCGCAGCGTCACCGCGAGGTCGACGTCGGCCGCCATGACGTGCGGGTGGTCCGGCTCGAAGATGGTGCGGAAGCCTTCGGAGGCCTTCTCGCCGCGCTCCCGGGCCGCCTCCAGGTCGCCGTTGTGCCGCAGCGCCACCGACAGCGCGAGCGCGGCCGTCAGGGACTCCGGGTGGGTGTCGCCGTACCGAAGGGTGAGCTGGTCGAACGTCTCGCGCGCCAGTTCCAGCGCGGTGACGTGGTCGCCCTCCTTCCGGCACGCCTCGCTCAGCTGGCGCATGGACCGCAGCGTCGTGGGATTGCCTGCCCCGAAGGTCGTCCGGTAGCCGTCGAGGACCGCCTGCTGAAGTGACCGCGCACCGACGTAGTCACCCGTCTCCCGCACGTCGACGGCGACGCTCGCCTCGGTCACCAGTGCCACCTGGTGGTCGCGGCCGAACAGCCGTGTCTTCATCACGTGCGTGTGCCGGTCCAGTTCCAGCGCACGCTGGAACTCGCCGACCACCCGCAGGCTCACCCCGAGGTTGTGGGCGGTGACCAGCGTGGTCGGGTCGTCCTCACCGAAGGCACGCCGAGCCCGCTCGTAGGCCATCTCGTCGAGTTCGGCGCCGGCGAGGAAGTCCCCCTGATGGCGCCGTACCGCGGCTTCGAGGTTCAGCGCCACCAACGCGTCCTCGCGGGTGTCCTCCTGGTCCGCGGGCGCGGTGCGGGCGTAGACCGCCTGGAACGAGGCCACGACCCGGGAGGCATCCTCGTGGCGCCCCACCATCAGGTACAGGAAGCCCAGCCACCAGCCCATGAGGAGCGCCTGCTGGTCCTCCTCGCCGAACAGCCGCTGCCACGTCTCCCAGGCCTGCTCCGAGAACTCGAGGGCGACCCGGTGGTCACCCCAGTACCACAAGTACTTGGCGACGTTCATCACCAGTTCGCGCACCCACGGCTGGTCGGACTCGATGGCGTTGGACGCGATGACATGGCCGTACAACTCGGCATAGCGGGGCCAGTTGGCTGCCTGGTTGGGCCCCTTCGGGTCGGCAGCGGCAAGCAGCGTGTGGGCCCCGTTGCGCATGCGTTTCTGTTCCTCTGGGGTCATGCGGTGGATCAGCACGGCCTGGACGAGGCGGTGCATCTCGATCGAGTTGGTCCGGTGGTCGACACGGGCGAGGGAATAGCGGTTGATCTCCCGGATGGCGCGGGCCAGCCGCATCGGGTCGTTGAGGGCCCGGTCCAGCTCGGGGTCGATCCTGGAACCGCCGAGACCGGAGAAGATCGAGCGCGAGATGGGGTCGGGCGCGAAGTAGGAGCACAGCTGGAGCAGACGCAGGGCGGTGGGGCTGCGGGTCTCCAGGTGGTCGAGGGAGACGTTCCACGCGGCCGCGACCGGAAGCTGGTAGTCCGGCGGCGGGGACACCTCGAGGAGCTCATTGCGCTTGTGTTCGAACAGACGCAGGTACTCCGAGACCGGCATCCCGGTCTCCGCCCGCCACGCGGCGGCCTGTTCCAGGGCGAGGGGCAAGTCACCGAGGGCTTCGGCGAGCCGGTCCGCCTCGACGTCGGCGAGATCCTCGCCGTAGGCGCTGGAACGGCGCAGCAGCTGCTTGCTCTCCTCCCGGGTGAAGACGTCGACTTCGAGCGAGGGGCCCACCACGCTCCAGCGGCGGTTGCGGGAGGTGACGAGGATGGTGCCGCTGCCGCCGGTGGGGAAGTAGTCGCGGACACGTTCGGGACTGTCGGCGTTGTCGAAGATCAGCAGCCAGCGGGAGTACGGCCGCCCCTCGCGCAGCGCCTCGCGCACCGCGGGCCCGGCGATGTTGGCCTCGGCGCTGGTGCCGAGCCCGAGCCGCTGGGCGAGCTCCACCAGCGCCTGCCCGATCTGGCCGGGGCGCTCGGCGGGGATCCACCAGACGATGTCGTACTCGGACTGATGCCGGTACGCGTATTCGATCGCCATCTGGGTCTTCCCGACACCACCCATGCCGTGGATGGCCTCGGGCAGCACCGTCGTGGTGCCCTCCTGGAGCCGTTCGCTCAATCGTTCCAAAAGGTCCACGCGACCGGTGAAGTTCGGATTGCGCGGGGGGATGTTCCCCCAGATCCGTGGCGGCGTCGAGCGCGCGTTCTCCACCGGCTGCTGCGTGGTCGCCATGGTCGTGGCTCCTTCTGAAGTTGTCTCGGGCCCCCTCGGGGCGTGTGCGGCATCCCGGTGGGCCCGGGTGGCGGGGTCCTGGTGCCGCGTGTGGGTACGTGAGTCCTTGCCCAGGTTGACCGTGTTCCGCAGGTCGTACGCGCGCAGTGCCCGCGCGAGACGCTCGGCCTGGGGCAGGAAGCGTCCGGTCAGGGCGCGCAGCGCGGCCAGTTCGATGCGCAGGAACGCCACGTTCCGCGGGGTCACGGGTGGCACAACGGTGGTCTCGAGGAGTTCGTCCGGGGCGGGCAGGACCGGGTCGGAGCCCTCCGGGACCGCCATCAGCACCCGTACGTCGTGCAGCACGCGGATGGTGTCCCGGCGGCGGGCCAGCGCCAATAACTCCTGGCGGATGTTCGGGCCGAAGGCGAAGACCACGTCGGCCGCGCGTTCGGCCTCCGCGCCCGCGGGCCGCACCAGACCACTCATCAGCAGCTCGGTGAGGTGGGCGGGTCCGGCACCCGGCACCGAGGCCGTCAGCGCGCTCATGACGGGCAGCGTCAGAGGAGCCGCCGCGAGGCGGGTGGCCAGCGCGAACGCGGTGGGCGAGGCGGCGGCCCGGAACTCCGAGACACGCTCCCACGGGGGTACGGCGCTGGCGGGGTCGGGCACGTCGTCGACCCAGGGCACGGCACGCGCGGCGTCCGGCCGCCGCTTCCAGTCGCGGGCCCGCACGCCCGACATCTCCACGCCCTCGGAGGCCCGGCCCGTCACCAGGTCGACCCAGCAGGTGAGGGAGTGCCCGGTCCGTTCCAGGACCGGGACGGGCACCACGCCGGCCCGGGCCGCCGGGTCGTCGTCCACCGGTTCGAGAGGTGAGGTGCGCAGCTCCCAGCCCAGGGAGTCGTTGGGCGCCCAGGGGTGCCCGGAGCCCAGGCGCATGCGGTAGACGTCCAAGCCGGTTCGGAACCAGAGCCGTTGGGGCAGCAGGTGCAGGACCGCGAGCGGCTCGGAGCGGCCCAGTTCGCGCAGCAGCGGCAGCACCGCGTCCGAACGCCAGCCCGCGGCCAGCCCGTCGGTCAGCACCAGCACCACCCGGTGTTCACCCACGGGCGGGGGCAGGTGCTCCAGCCGGATCCGGCCCGGCTCGGTGTCGTCCGAACTCAGGAGACGTAAGCGAATGATCGGGCCCAGCGCCTCCTGGCGGGCGAGTTCGTCGGCCAGTCGGGCGACCGTCTCGTCCCAGACCCGCATGGTCACGTAGTCGTCGACCACGAGCAGTACGTCCGGCCGGTCCGCGGAAGAAGCCCGCCCGAGGCCACGCAGGGCGTGCGACACCACGCCGAGTGACGCATCGTCATATGCCGATGCGGATACCGATGCCGATACCGATGCGGATGGTGGTCGTGGACCGTCGTCACACTGCATAAGCGCCCTCAGAGCGTCCGGTCATGCCCGACGACGGAGGGAGCACCGAGGAGGAGTCCCGCAGTCCGCGGGCATGCGTGACATCCACGTGCCAAGCCTGGCAGTGGTCTGCTTGCGGTGCAACATGGCAGGCCACAGGAGACGGTAGAAGGGTCCGAAAGTCAATCGCCGGGTGGTACTTGCCCCCTGGGGACAGCCGGTGGCGCTGTCTCGTCAATAGCGTGACAGTCGGCGTCGGCGTGTGCAAGACCGTGCGGCATCCGCCTCCGCGCGCCGGTCGGAGGCCCCTTCCGGGCCATGGACACATGATGACCTACACCGGTCCGGGCGGACTCGGCTTGCGCTCGGGGTCGTCGAGCAGAATGGCCAGATGGCGACCCACGTGCAGGTCCCACGCCCCGGGACCGAGGGCCAGCGCGTCCTTGCGCCACTCCCCGACCCGTTCCGCCAGGCTGCCCAGCCCCCGGTCCTGGAGTATTTCGCCGATGGCGTCCTTGAATTTCGGGTCCGCGCAGTCGTTGCGGTGCCAGATCATCGCGGGCACCCCGGCCCGTAGCCCGGCGAGAACCTCACGGCGGCCGTTGCCCGACTCGTCGCCGGGGGGCTGACTGAGTACCAGACACACCGCGTGCCGGTCCTCCTTCAGCTCACGCTCCAGATGGAAGAAGTACGCCTCGTCCTGCGCCGGGCTGCTCCAGTGCGGGTGGCTGTCCGCCGGGCGCTCCCGCAGCTGCCGCCACTTGTGGTGCCAGGGCCGGTGCCAGGCGGCCCGCTGCAGGCGCTCGATGCTGCGCACCACCACCGGATAGTCCATGACCAGCGGGGTCGGGGCCTCGGAGCCGGACTCCTTCGACCACCACTCCACGGGCTCGTTGAGCAGCTCCCACGGCAGGATGAACTCCAGGATCACCGGCTGCCGCAGGTCGGCCCACTTCTCCTCGGCCTCCTCGATCAGCCGCTCCACCGCGCCCGGGAGCTCCTCCCGGCCCAGGTGGACGGTCTCGCCGCGCACGGGATGCCAGCCCTCGGAGTCGGACTGGCGCCAGTGCGAGAGGTAGTACCTGTCCGGCTCGATCCGGTCCGGCTCGAACTGGATCATCAGATACGCCGGGACGAGGGAGGGCGCGGGCTGCGGAAAGTCCGAGTGCTGCCAGTCCGAGAGCAGTCCCTCCATGCCCAGGGCGAGGGCCTGGGTCCGGTTGAAGCGGCGCAGCACCTCGGCGGCCTCCGACTGGCCGTCCTCCATCAGCCGATCGGCCGACAGCGCCAGGAAGGCCATACTGGGCGGGAGTTCACCGGCCGGGGAGTTCTCGCCCGCCAGCCGCAGGAAGACCTGCCACCCCGTCTGGCACCACCCGGGCAGCTCCTGGACGCGGGAGCGGCTCGCGCGGCGCGCCATGACGGCCAGATCCGTGGAGCCCATCGCCAGCAGGACGGGTCGCAGGTGACCGAGATCGGCACTGTTGAAGAAGTCGACGGCCTCCCACTCGTCCACGAGCGGCCACAGCTCGGCAATCGTCGCCGACTGCTGTTCCACGTACTCCAGCGACCGCACCAGGCAGGCCAGGCCGTCACCGACGGCGGTGCACTCCTTCACCACCTGTAACAGCCAGGGCCGCAGCCGGTCCCCGCCGAAGGGTTCCACGGGCACGGCCAGTTCACCGGCCAGCAGATCCCGCCAGACCTCGCGGCTGCTCGCCTGGCTCACCGTGGCCGACCCCTGCAACGCGTCCACGATGGAGACAATGAGCTCGTTGCGGACCCGATCCGGACTGCGCCCTCTCACCCCGTTACCTCCACACAGCTGGCGCGGCACCCTGATGGTGCCCAACAGGGTAGGCCGTAAAGCGGGGCACGGCAGGTAAAAGCACGGGCATCACCGCGGGATGTCCGTGCTGTTTGCGCTGTTGGAGCCCCCTGTCGGATTCGAACCGACGACCTTCGCTTTACAAGAGCGGCGCTCTGACCAGCTGAGCTAAGGAGGCCTGCACGCGTGTGCCCGTGCAGTGTACCCAGGTCCCAGCCGCGCCTTCTTGAAAATTTCCGCGAAGTTCACAGCCCCTGGGCTACTGACAGACCAGGTGAACGCCAGGTACCGTCCTGAGCCAGTTCACTCTTGTGGACTACACCACCACGAAGGCTTCGCGGTGGACACCACCTTTACAACGGATCGTCCGGCACGTTCCTGCCGGTGAAGGGGGCCCCTCACCATGGCCACTGTCTCGTTCAACAAGGCGACCCGCATCTACCCGGGTGGCGACAAGCCCGCCGTCGATCAGCTCGAGCTCGACGTCGCGGACGGCGAGTTCCTCGTCCTCGTCGGTCCCTCCGGCTGCGGAAAGTCCACCTCCCTGCGCATGCTCGCGGGTCTCGAGGACGTCAACGCCGGCTCGATCCACATCGGTGACCGCGACGTCACGCACCTGCCGCCCAAGGACCGGGACATCGCCATGGTGTTCCAGAACTACGCGCTCTACCCGCACATGACGGTCGCCGACAACATGGGCTTCGCGCTCAAGATCGCCGGTGTCCCGAAGGCCGAGATCCGCCAGAAGGTCGAGGACGCGGCGAAGATCCTCGACCTCACGGACTACCTCGCCCGCAAGCCGAAGGCCCTCTCCGGCGGTCAGCGCCAGCGTGTCGCGATGGGCCGCGCCATCGTGCGTGAGCCCCAGGTCTTCCTCATGGACGAGCCGCTGTCGAACCTCGACGCCAAGCTCCGCGTCTCGACCCGTACGCAGATCGCCTCGCTGCAGCGCCGCCTCGGCATCACCACCGTGTACGTCACCCACGACCAGGTCGAGGCCATGACCATGGGCGACCGTGTGGCCGTGCTCAAGGACGGTCTGCTCCAGCAGGTCGACTCGCCGCGCAACATGTACGACCGCCCCGCGAACCTCTTCGTCGCCGGGTTCATCGGCTCCCCCGCCATGAACCTCGTCGAGGTCCCGATCACGGACGGCGGCGTGAAGTTCGGCAACTCCGTCGTACCGGTGAACCGCGAGGCCCTGAAGGCCGCCGCGGACAAGGGCGACCGCACCGTCACGGTCGGCGTCCGCCCGGAGCACTTCGACATCGTCGAGCACAACGGCGAAGCCGCCAAGTCGCTGTCGAAGGACAGCGCGGACGCCCCGGCCGGCCTCGCCGTCTCGGTGAACGTCGTCGAGGAGCTCGGCGCCGACGGTTACGTCTACGGCAGCGCCAAGGTCGACGACAAGCTCACGGACCTGGTCGTCCGCGTCAGCGGCCGCGCGATCCCGGACAAGGGCGCCACGCTGCACGTCGTGCCGCGGCCGGGCGAGACCCACGTGTTCTCGACCTCCACGGGTGAGCGTCTTTCCGACTGATCACTTCCCGCTGATCACTTCCTGATCATCGCGAAAAGCAAGTCGGGCGGACGAACACCGCGCCGCGGTCGAATTCACCCAAGCTGACGAAGAGGGCCCCACAGCCTGCTGTGGGGCCCTCTTCGTTGTCGACAAATACCCCGGCAAGCCGGTCATTTCGATCCCTGTACGTCAACTCGCCGCCCAACGAAAGCCGTTCCTCTATCCCTCGAACTGATTACTAAATGTCGCCAAATCATCACCCCGCGCTACCCTCACTCGCGTGAAGCACTCCACCACTAACCAACGGACCCGGCGTGGCCGTGGCCCCGCGCGCCGAATCGGTCGCACCCTCGCCCTCGTTCTGCCTGTCGTCCTGGTGCTCTCCGGGACCCTCGCGGTCACCCGAGTCAACTGGTCGGGGAACTCCTCGGACTCGGTGCTCACCGCCTCCTCCTCGGACGTCTCCTCGCGTGCCGTCTCCCGTGCCCCGCAGGACGTGCTGCGCGACCGGCTCCTGCTGGAGCTCCAGGAGAAGAACCCGGGCGTCGCCCTCACCCACCTCCAGGAGGCCGTGAACGGCCGCCCGTCGCTCGCCCAGCACTGCGTCTCCATCGCCCGCGCTCTCGGCCGCGCCGCGGTCCGCGCGTACGGCCCGACGCGCGCCCAGGCGTTCGCGCGCCCCGTCTGCGACACGTCCTTCGCATCGGGGGTCGCGGCCACACATCTCTGAGCCCCACCGGCCACACCTGTTCTGTCAGGTAACAGCTGCTTTAGGGAACGGTTGCCGACAGAAGCCGTGAGCGGGGCGCCACGTACAGTTCGGGCATGACCCATCCGAACGCCGCGTCACGCCCCGTTCAAGCCGTCGTCCTGGCCGGTGGTCAGGGCTCCCGACTGCGTCCCTACACCGACGACCGGCCCAAGCCGATGGTCGAGATCCCCGGCACCGGGACCCCGATCATCGGTCACCAGCTGACCTGGCTCGCCGAGGAGGGCGTCACCGACGTCGTCGTCTCGTGCGGCCACCTCGCCGAGGTCCTCCAGAAGTGGCTGGACTCGGCCGACCTCCCGGTCAACATCACGACGGTCGTCGAGACGGAGCCCCTCGGCCGGGGCGGCGGCCTGAAGTACGCCGCCGCGCACCTCCCCCACCCGGACAAGCCCTGGTACGCGACGAACGGCGACATCTGGACCCGTTTCTCGCTGCGCGACATGGCGGACTTCCACACCGAGCGCGACGCCGTCGCGACTCTCGCCCTCGCCCGCCCGCGCATCCCGTGGGGCGCCGTCAAGACCGACGGCTTCGGACGCGTCACGGACTTCATCGAGTCCCCGCCGACCACGTACGAGATCAACGCGGGCGTCTACGTCTTCTCCGCCGAGTTCGCCGATCTGCTCCCCGAGCGCGGCGACCACGAGCGCACCACGTTCCCGCACCTGGCCCGCGAACGCCGCCTGGCCGGCTTCTCGCTCCCGCAGGGGGCCTACTGGCGCGCCATCGACACCGCGAAGGACCTCACGGAGGCGGCGAAGGAACTCGCGGCCCTGGGGCGCTGAGAGCCCCTTCCCGGCAGTACGCGAGCGGCGAGAGCCCCTTCCTGGCAGTACGAGGGGCGCGAGCCGCTTTCGGCAGTACGAGGGGCGCGAGCCCCTTTCGGCAGTACGAGGGGCGCGAGCCCCTTTCGGCAGTACGAGGGGCGCGAGCCCCTTTCGGCAGTACGAGGACGGGCCCCGCACATTTGATGTGCGGGGCCCGTACTCGCT
>NZ_JBHVST010000058.1:0-15728 GCF_042885015.1 Streptomyces sp. NPDC058086
AGTAGCCCTCCGAGCCGGTCGCCGAAGAGACCCCGGAACCGATCACCGCGGAAGCCCCCGAGCCCGAGGCCGAAGAAGCACCCACGCCCGCCGCCGAGAAGCCCTCCGAGCCGGTCGCCGAGGAAATCCCCGACCCGGTCACCGCTGAGGTCGTCCCCGCCGAGCCGACCGCGGAACCGGTCACCGAACCGGTCGCGGCCTCGGCGGACGAGCCGACGGCCGATTCGGCGGACGACTCCGCGAACGAGCCCGTGGCCGCCGACGGCGATCAGCCCCCGGCGGGGCCACCCGCACCCGACGACGAGAGCGTCACGGGTGGTGCGGGCGGGGAAGAAGACGCGGCCGAAGGCGAAGCCGAGGCCGGCACGACCGGCACCCCCGCCACCCCCCTCACCCACGTGAAGACCCACGCCCCCGACCTCGCCACCGCCTACCAGGAAGCGGGAACGGCCCTCGCGAAGAGGGACCTCACCGGTGCCCGCGCCAAGGTCTACCTCGTCCTCGACCGCTCCGCGTCCATGCGCGCGTACTACAAGGACGGCTCCGCCCAGGCCCTCGGCGAACAGGCCCTCGCCCTCGCCGCCCACCTCGACCCCGAGGCCAAGGTCCAGGTCGTCTTCTTCTCCACAGAACTGGACGGCACCGGCGAGCTCACCCTCCCCGAGCACGAGAACAAGATCGACGACCTCCACGCCGGCCTCGGCCGCATGGGCCGTACGAGCTACCACGTCGCGGTGGAAGAAGTCGTCACGCACCACCAGAAGTCCGGCACCACGGACCCGGCCCTGGTGATCTTCCAGACGGACGGCGCCCCGGACGCCAAGACCCCCGCCACCCAGTCCCTCACGGACGCGGCGAAGGACCACCCCACGGTGTTCTTCTCGTTCGTCGCGTTCGGTGAGCACGACAACAAGGCCTTCGACTACCTCCGCAAGCTGAAGACCGACAACACGGCCTTCTTCCACGCGGGCCCGACCCCACGCGAGCTGACCGACGCGGAGGTCTACGAGGGCGTACTGGAGAACTGGCGCCCGTAGGACCTCGCAGGACCCCGTAGGCCCAACAGGAACCACACGCGGCCGCCCGTTTCCCACCCCTTGAAAAGGGGAAGCGGGCGGCCCACCCATGTCGGCTACGATTTCAAGGTTCGCAAGACGACCGACGGCACGACCAGAACCGACGATCGTCACCCCACGTAACGACACGTAACGACTTGGGAGCAGCCGCGATGGCTCGACACCTCATCACCAGCGCCCTTCCGTACATCAACGGGATCAAGCACCTGGGCAACATGGTGGGGTCCATGCTCCCGGCGGACGTGTACTCCCGGTACCTCCGCCAGCGCGGCCACGACGTCCTCTACATCTGCGCGACGGACGAGCACGGCACCCCGGCCGAGCTGGCGGCCAAGGAGCAGGGCCTCCCGGTCGACGAGTTCTGCGCACAGGCGCACGACGCGCAGAAGGCGGTGTACGACGGCTTCGAGCTGGCCTTCGACTACTTCGGCCGCAGCTCCAGCCCGCAGAACCGCGAGATCACCCAGCACTTCGCGCGCCGCCTGAACGAGAACGGCTTCATCGAGGAGCGCGCGATCCGCCAGGTGTACTCCCCGGCGGACGGCCGCTTCCTCCCGGACCGCTACGTGGAGGGCACCTGCCCCCACTGCGGCTACGACAAGGCCCGCGGCGACCAGTGCGAGAACTGCACCCGGGTCCTGGACCCGACCGACCTGATCAACCCGCGCAGCGCGATCTCCGGCTCGACTGACCTGGAGGTCCGCGAGACCAAGCACCTCTTCCTCCTCCAGTCGAAGCTCCAGAGCGAGGTCTCGGAGTGGGTGGCGCGCCACGAGCACGAGTGGCCGCAGCTCGCCTCCTCCATCGCCCGCAAGTGGCTGACGGAGGGCCTGCACGACCGGGCGATCACCCGTGACCTGGACTGGGGCGTCCCGGTCCCGGCCGACACCTGGCCGGAGCTGGCGGCGGAGGGCAAGGTCTTCTACGTCTGGTTCGACGCGCCGATCGAGTACATCGGCGCGACGAAGGAGTGGTCGGACCAGGACCCGGAGAACCGCGACTGGAAGTCCTGGTGGTACGAGGCGGACTCCGGCGAGAACCCGGTCCGCTACACGGAGTTCATGGCCAAGGACAACGTCCCCTTCCACACCGTCATGTTCCCGGCCACCGAGCTGGGCGTGCGCGAGCCGTGGAAGAAGGTCGACTACGTCAAGGCCTTCAACTGGCTGACGTACTACGGCGGAAAGTTCTCCACGTCCCAGAAGCGCGGTGTCTTCACCGACCACGCGCTGGACATCCTGCCCGCGGACTACTGGCGCTACTTCCTGATCGCCAACGCCCCCGAGTCGGACGACTCGTCCTTCACCTGGGAACACTTCACCGCCACGGTGAACAAGGACCTGGCCGACACCCTCGGCAACTTCGTCAACCGCGTCCTGTCCTTCTCCAAGAAGCGCTTCGGCGAGGAGGTCCCGGCGGGCGCCGAGGCGGGCGAGGCGGAGGCGAAGCTCGGCGAGGAGATCGCGGGCCTGCTGGCCGAGTACGAGACCCAGATGGAGGCCCTCCAGTTCCGCAAGGCCGCGGCGGCGCTGCGCGCCCTGTGGTCGGCGGGCAACTCCTACCTGGAGGAGAAGGCCCCCTGGCTGGAGATCAAGACCGACCCCGAGGGCGCGGCCCTGACCCTGCGCACGGCGATGAACCTGATCCACCTCTACTCGGTGGTCTCGGAGCCCTTCATCCCCGCGTCCTCCCGTGCGATGCGCTCGGCGTTCGCGCTGACGGACGACACGGCGGTGTGGGTCTCGGCGGACGAGGCGAGGTCCCTGTCGGCCGTCCCCGCGGGCACCCCCTTCACGGTTCCCCCGGTCCTCTTCGCCAAGGTCACGGACGAGGACCTGGAGTCGTACAAGGAGCGCTTCGGCGGCGCACCGGAGTAGTGACGACGTAGAGCGGGGCCCAGCACCGAAGAGGTGCCGGGCCCCGTTCCGTTTCTGTCGTCCGTATCCCCCTCCGTCTCACTCCTCGGCCGGAAACCGACCCCGCTGGTGACATGCTCTTGACCACCCGTATGGTTTCGCCATGGCAGTCCCTCCGGTCATCCCGATCGCCTACGAGCCGAAGTCACGCACCGAGAGCATCGGTCGCTACGCGGACGGCCAGTTCCTGGCGTCGATCACGTACGCCTTCCCCGAGGGCTACCGTCCCGACGATGGCTGGGAACAGCACAAACGCCTCTACACGGTGCTGCACACCTTCGACGCCGAGGGCCGCTACCGCGACTCGGAGATCTGGTGCGCGGGCACCTGGGCCGAACAGCAACTGGCCCCGGACGGATCGGACTCGGTGCTCTCCCGGGCCAGGGCCCATCTGGCGAAACTCCTGCGGAGCCTGCCCCGCCGCTCCTACACGGACATCGCGGTCCGTCCCTTCCAACGCACCGTCGACGGCGTGCTGTTCGGCCTGGTGATCAGGCAGGACGAGGAGGAGGCCTGGGCCGAGCTCTACCCGGACCGCCTCGCGTTCGCCGAGCCGTGGAACGGCCAGTACGACACCTGAGCCGCGCGGCGGCGCCCGAGGACTGGGCACCCGGGGCTTTCCGACCCCGGGCGTCCTTGGCGTCCCCTACGAGGTCAGAACCGCACCGGTGGTGGTGGCCAGCTCGGTGGGCAGGTTCTTCGCGGAGGACTGGATCCCGGCGTTCAGGGTCGGCGTCCAGTTCACCGTCGTCTTCAACTTCTTCGAGTTCGCGGCGTTGTACGCGGCGACGAGGTCGGTCGAGGTGCCGTTGACGAGGTTCCCGCCGCCGGCGACCGAGCCGGTGCCGTCGCCGCTGAGCAGCTTGGAGATCTTCCCGCCGGTCGGGACCTTCCAGTAGTTGTCCTCGGCGACGACCTGGGCCTTGGCGCGGGAGTTGATGCTGTAGAGGGGCGCGTACCCGTTGACGGTCGTGGTGTCGAAGTAGTTGTTGTAGATGTGCACCTGCCCGATCCGGGTCAGGGGAGCCCTCTGAACGATCCCCTTCCACACGTTGTGGTGGATGGAGACGCGCAGCTTGCCGACGCTGTCGGTGTCGCTGCTGCCGATCAGCATGGTCTTGTCGTGGTTGGTGAACTGGTTGCGCTCGACGGTCACCAGGTCCGAGCCCTTGGTGATGTCGAGGTCACCGTCGTGGATCTGGTACTCGCGGCCGTAGTACTTCGGGTTGGAGCTGTCGAAGTGCGACGCGTCGGTGAAGGTGTTGTGGTCGGCCCACACGTGTGTCGCGCCGCGCAGGGTGACGGCGTCGTACGCGGAGTTCCAGTTGCCGCTGTCGCCGTCGGTCGGGTCCCACTGCGGGAAGCAGTCCTCGGTGGCGGAGAAGGTCAGGTTGCGGATGATGACGTTGTCGACGCCCTGCACCTGCAGACTGCCACCGGTGATCCCGGCCTTGGTACCCGGCACACCCACGATGGTGGTGTTGGCGGGCACCTTGAAGACGATGTTCTTCGCCTGCTTCTGCTGCGCGGCGTCGCGAGCCTTCTCCTGCGTGCCGGAGGGCAGCTTGGAGGTGCCGTACGTGGCCGGATCGTAGGCCTTCAGATAGGCGGCCAGCGAATATCCCGTACCGGCGGAGTAGTCGGCGCAGGTCAGCTTCTTGCCCGAGTCGTCGGTGCCGGCGTCGATGACACCCTTGACCTGAATGATCTTCGACGTGGAGTTGTCGGCCTTGCCCAGTGCCTTCACGAGCTGGGCGCGAGTACTGACGGTGTAGACGTGCGAGGAGTCGGCCTGCGAGCCGCCGGTCGTCCCGGACCCGGATGCCGCCCAGCCGTCCTTGGCGGGCAGCACCTGGTGCGCGAGGTCGACCGTACCCGCGTTCGCGTTCATCACGAACGCGACGGCACCGAGGCCCGCGGCCGTGACGGCGGCGGCGGAGACGATGACGGCGCGACGCTTGCGGAGGGACCTGCGGTGCGAGGGGGATGCCACGGATGAGTCCTTACGTGGTTGTGGAGCACGTGTTGTGGTGCACGAAGCCCCGCTGAACGGTGCTTCTGACTCATCAGTGGCCGCGGGAATGGGAAAGGTTGCCGCTCTTTTCTCAACTCATCGGGCGGAGGATGCGGTTACCTACCGGTTCGCGTCACGCGGGGGCAGCTCACCGATGCGATACACAGGCACCTCGCCCTCCTTGGGACAGACCCACACCGCCACCTCCTCGACGATCGCCGCACCCAATGGATGCGAGTCCGGGTGCGCGGGACATTCGGGCCACACCGCCGGCTTTCCCTCCCCCCACAGCGCTTCCACGGCCCAGTCCTGCACCCCGTCCGCGACCTCGGCAAGCCCGACCCCATAAACACCCTGACCGGAACCGTCGGGGGCGTAGAGGATGAACCCCGGGTAGTCGTCCTCCGGCTCCCGGACATCGGGCCGCACGGAGCACTGGGCCCGGAGGTCACGCAACACGGTCTCCAGAGCGCGCACGAAGGCGCCGTCGGCCACCGTCACGACGTTCGTCCCGCTCGGATACGGGTGAGCAGCGCGACGAGGCTGTCGGGGGAGACGGGGAGTATTCGGTCGGGGTGGTCGCTCTCGCGGAGAAGCAATACGCCATTGCTGTGGCCGAGTTCAACGCATTCGTTGCCCGCGGCACCACCGGAGAAGGACGACTTCTGCCACTGGATCACGACTACAACTCCTTCGACAGACGGTGGATGAAGTCCCGCGACTGCTTGGTGTCGAGAGACGCCGACTCCACCTTACGGAAGAGTGTTCGCATGGCCTGGAGTTGAGCGGAGGCGTCCACGAAGGCCGAGCCGTACGGCGTGTCCCGCTGCACTGTGTCCAGGGAGGCCACCCGACCGCCGACATAGACCAATGACGAGCTGGCTCCGGCGAATCCATCGACCTCGAAGGGAATCACCCGCAGAGCGACGTTCGGACGCTCCGACTGACACAGCAACTCCCCGAGTTGCGCCAGGGCAGTCAATCGGTCGGCGACTCGGGTACGCAGTACGGACTCGTGCAGGACCGCCTCGTACGGAACGTCCTCTCGTGCCAGCACCTGCTGACGGCGCATGCGGTACGCGACCCACAGCTCCAGCTCACTGTCAGGGAGCGGCGGAATCCAGTAGCCGAACACCGCCCGCGCGTACTCCTCGGTCTGGAGCAACCCTGGCACGTGAGCGGTCGCAATGACCTGAATGAAGTGTGCGTGGTGCTCCAGTTCCGCCAGGTCCAGGAACTCGTACGGCAGTACGTCCCGATACTCCTCCCACCACCCCCGCGTACGATCCGTCGCCATCTCCACCAAGGTGTCGATCAACTCGGCGTCCCCGCAGGCGTACTGAGCCGCGATCCTCCGGAGTCGAACCTCGCTGACCCCTGCGACCCCCGATTCGATCTGGCTCATCGTCACCGAGATCGTGCCCAGCATCCGGGCTGCCTCGCGTGCCGTCAGCCCCGCCGCCTCCCGCAACTTCCGCAGCTCACGGCCCAACCGCTCCTGCCGAACCGTTGGTTGCTTACGTGGCACCCGAACCTCCCCTGACCACCACATCGAGTGACCAGGGTACGACAACGGGTTGCGGCGAACTAAATTTAGTATCTACTCTCAGTGACGCGACGCACACTCTGCGAAACCCCGGGGCACCGGAAGCGCACCGCACCGTCATGCCACGACGGTCGCGACATGCCACCGCCGTCCCCACTCCCACCCCCAGGAGTCCCGCATGCCCGAACCTCGAACAGCCCCCGCCCCCTGGGAATACACCCTCTACATCCCCAACGACCCCCGAGCCGTCACGATCTGTCGCCGCACCCTCCGCCTGATCCTCGCCGCCCACGACCTCCCCCACTTCACGGAAGTCGCCGAACTGGTGGCGACGGAGCTGGTCACCAACGCCGTACAGCACACCAAGGGCCCCGCCGCCCTACGCCTCCGCGCGGAGAACGGCACGCTCCGCATCGGCGTGTGGGACGCGGACCCCACGCCACCCCGCCCGGCCCGACACCCCACCCCGGACGCCGAATCGGGCCGCGGCCTCGCGCTCGTCCACAGCTGTGCGGACACCTGGGGATGGGTCCGCCAAAGGGACGTCAGAAACCTCATCGGCACCGGCAAGTACATCTGGTGCGAACTGACCGCCGCGGCGTGAACGTTTCGTCGACCCCCGAAAGAGTGATCCCCTCCCATCGGCCGAACGCCCGGCCCAAGATCCCCCTAGGTTCCGCCACATGGTCACATCAACCCACGAGGTCTCAAGAAGCGGCGCCATACCGGACACCGCGGCCGACGGATGGCGGCCCTTCGACAAAGACACTGTGGCGTACTGGTTCGAGACGATGGGAGCTGCACATGCCGGTCGGCAGTTACTACCCGGGCCAGGGAACCCTCATCGAGGAGAAGTACCTGGAAGGCAAGGCCGAAGGTGAGGCCAGGGGTGAGGCCAAGGGTGAGTCCACCCTTATCCTGCGCGTGCTGGAGAAGCACGCTGTCGAAATCCCCGAGGCCATCCGGGAGCGCATCACCTCCTGTACCGACCTCGACACCCTCATGCTCTGGTTCGACCGGTCCCTGACCGCCACCACGGCCGAGGACCTGTTCGCCGAAGACGAAGACGGTCAGGCTGAAGGCAACCAGAACCAGACCTCCGCCTGACCTTCAGAAGCGCCCGCCGAAGTCCCTCAGGCCTCCCAGCCCGCCGAATCCGCCGGGCCCGCCCATCGGGCCGCCCCCGTGCGGGCGGCGGAGGCCGTCGAGGAGGGCGTCGGCAAGGATCGCCCCGCCGGCTCCGGCCGCGCCGGCGACGAGGGCCGTTTTCCACCAGGGGGCGCTGTACCAACCGCCCGGCATCTGCCGGCCGCCCACGACCCCGCCGGGGTAGTAGTACGGCGTCGCGTCACCGGGGCGGGGCGAGGCCGCGTAGGTCCGGCCGTCGACCGTGACGCGGCCGTCCCGGGCGGTGATCGCGCCCGTGCCCAGGTCAGGGAGGGCGGGGCCGGGGTCGAGGTCCAGCGAGGTGCGGGCGGCGCGGATGTAGTGCAAGCCCTCCAGGGCCGTCTGCGAGGCCATCGCGTACTGCGCGCCGGAGCGAGCCGTGACCAACTGCCCCTGCGCGGCCCGGTGGCGCTCGGCGGCGTCGGTCAGCGCCTGCGCCGCCGCAGCGTTGCCCCGCGCGTCGAGCGTCGACAGGCTTCCGCCGAGCCGCTCAACCCACCGGTGGGCCTCCGCCTCCGCGTCCAGGTCGGACACCGCGCCGTACGGCTGCGACAACCGTCGCTGGTAGGCGACCGCGGCCACCGCTCCGACGATCAGCAACACTGCGACCAGCACGACTCCCATGGCTTCCTCCGGCGCTTACGGTGTTCCGGTACGGCGCGAGGTGACCTCACCCGCCTCCCCTCCATCACACGCCCCGCCACTGTGCACCCCCGCCGAACCGCCTGTGCGTCCACGGTGAACCTCCCTGGACGGGGTCCCGGCCCGATCGGCGCGCACCGCGTTCCCTAGCCTGAGCCCGTGATGACCACCTCGTCGATCCTCGGACAGTTCGACCTCTGCGCGGACAAGGCGGCGTTCCCCGATCTCGACAACGGCTACTACTACCCGGTCGACGCGCGGATCCATCTGTTCGGCGACACCACCCGCTGGGCCATGGTCGCCGAACTGCTGGGCTACAACCCGCGCGGCGGCAACCTCATCGACGTCATGCACCGCTTCGGCAACTGCCTGACGCGCGGCGAGCCCGGGCTCGGCGACTTCCTGGACCGAGTGGACAATATGGAGGAGATCGATCCCGACGGCGCGGAGGTCTACGTCGGAGGGGTTCCCGTGGTCGTCCGCGGGACGGCACTCACCGTCGACGCCGCCACGGGCACCCCACTGGAGGACGTGTTCCGCCTGCTCGCCGAGGAGAGCAAGAAGCTTCTCCTGGCCGACGAGACGGAACTGCGGGGCGACCTCCCCGCCGACCTGCCCGTACTGCTGCGGCTCAACGAATGGCACCAGCCTGAAGACCTCTGGGACGCCGTGCCCAGCACGCACGAGACCTTCCAGCTGATCGCCGAGGTGCTGAACTCCTCGGACCCGGCCCGATACCGCCCGACCCTCCCACCCAACACCCACTGGACCCACTGGACCCACTGGCCCGACGCCGGAACGCTCTAGGTCCTGTCGTCAAATTCCCGTCTGCCCTGCGGGCGGACGACGGGAATTTGACGACAGGGCCTAGAGCTCGCAAGCCCGCGCAGCGGAAGCCGTACGGCCCAAAGGGCCCAGAACCAGTGGAGTTCCGGGCCCTGGTCGAGCGAGCTGGTGGGTCAGCTCGCCGAGGGCGACGCCGACGTGCTCGGCTGCGTGTCCGTGCTGTCGTGCGTCTCGTCCGGGGCCACGCCCATCGTCAGGTGCGCGCGGACTCCCTTCGCGATGTTCTTCTTGTCGTACTTGAGGTACAGGAGGCCGCCCGTGTGGCCGTTCTGGGGGTAGATCGTGTCCTCGGTGAGCGTGGTGCGCGTGGTGGTGTTGGTGGAGTACGGGGAGACCTTCGCCGACGCCAGCACCGACTTCTCGTCGAAGAAGAACTGGCCCGTGTGGCAGGTGTGCCCGCCCTCGTAGCCCGCGTCGGTCCAGGTGCCGTCCACGTGCACCTTCGTGTGGATGTGCACGGCGCGGCCCTGGTACCAGCCCGGGAAGATCGTCTTGAAGGTCACATAACCGCGCTTGTCCGTCTTCCAGGTGCCCCGGAGGTAGCGCTCGTCGTCGGTCGGCTCCGAGTGGCCGCCACCCGTGCCGCCGGAGGGCGCGCCGGACGGGGGCTCACCCGTGGGCGTGCCCGAGGGGGCGTCGGTCGGGGCGCCTGAGGGCGGGGTGCCGCCGCCACCGCCACCGCCGCTGCCCATCGCCTCGTAGCCGGAGTAGACGCCCAGCGCGGTGCAGTGCCAGATGTCGACCGCCGCGTTCTTCACGGGCTTACAGGTGTCAGCGTCGATCACTTTGAGTTCGAGGGTCATCGGAATGCCCTCCTTGCCCTCGGTGATGTCCTGACGGATCTTGTCCGCGTCGATGTAGTAAGGGCCCTCGGTGGTCTCCGAGGTGAGGGTGTAGCACGTCTCCGACGCCGTGGCGGAAGAAGAGGCGGAGGCGTCCGTGGTGGTCTCGCCCGCGAACGCGTTCACGGCGAGTCCGCCGCCCACGCCCACGGCCGCGACAGCCGCGCCACCTGCGACGACGACTTTGCGTCGCGTCATGTTCCGCTTGTGCGCCGGTTCTTGTTTCTCAGTCATGTGCAGGGACGCTAGGGACGCCGCCTGTCAGCAACATGGGTGCGGACTGTGGTTTTGCGTGGACACGCAAAAGTGGCTCGGAACCGGCGACGGTTCCGAGCCACTGACGCGGGGAGGGGCACCCTGGAAATGCCCCCTGCGAGGACTACTTCGGCTGCGGCTTGCGCACCGAGAGGTGCAGCTCGCGCAGACGGGTCTCGTCCAGCTCCGTCGGCGCGCCCATCATCAGGTCCTGCGCGTTGCCGTTGAGCGGGAACGCGATCGTCTCGCGGATGTTCGGCTCGTCCGCGAGGAGCATGACGATGCGGTCGACGCCCGGGGCGATACCGCCGTGCGGCGGGGCGCCGAAGCGGAAGGCGCGCAGCATGCCGGCGAACTGCTCCTCGACGGTGTCACGGTCGTAGCCCGCGATCTCGAAGGCCTTGAGCATGATCTCGGGCTCGTGGTTGCGGATCGCGCCGGAGGACAGCTCGACGCCGTTGCAGACGATGTCGTACTGCCAGCCCAGGATGTCCAGCGGGTCCTGGGACTCCAGGGCCTCCAGGCCGCCCTGGGGCATCGAGAACGGGTTGTGCGAGAAGTCGATCTTCCCGGTGTCCTCGTCCTTCTCGTACATCGGGAAGTCGACGATCCAGCAGAACCGGAAGACGTTCTCCTCGAAGTTGCCCGAGCGCTTCGCGGCCTCGACCCGCACCGCGCCCATGATCTTCGAGACCTCGTCGAACTCGCCCGCGCCGAAGAACACCGCGTGGCCGGGGGCCAGGGAGAGGCGCTTGGTCAGCTCGGCGACGTTGTCCTCGGTGAGGAACTTGGCGATCGGGCCCGTCAGCGAGCCGTCCTCACCCACCCGGACCCAGGCCAGGCCCTTGGCGCCCTGCTCGACCGCGTAGTCGCCGAGGCCGTCGAAGAACTTCCGGGTCTGACCGGCGACGTCCGGCACCGGCAGGGCACGTACGTGCTTGCCGGCGAAGGCCTTGAACTCCGAGCCCTCGAAGATGTCGGTGATGTCGACCAGCTCCAGCTGGGCGCGCAGGTCCGGCTTGTCGGAGCCGTACTTCAGCATCGCCTCGCGGAACGGGATGCGCGGGAAGGGGGAGGTGACATGACGGCCACCGCCGAACTCCTCGAACAGCTCCGTCATCAGCTTCTCGATGGGCTGGAAGACGTCCTCCTGCTCGACGAAGGACATCTCCACGTCGAGCTGGTAGAACTCGCCTGGCGAGCGGTCCGCGCGCGCGTCCTCGTCGCGGAAGCAGGGCGCGATCTGGAAATAGCGGTCGAAGCCGGAGATCATCAGCAGCTGCTTGAACTGCTGCGGGGCCTGCGGCAGAGCGTAGAACTTGCCCGGGTTCAGACGGGAGGGGACCACGAAGTCGCGCGCGCCCTCGGGAGAGGTGGCGCTGAGGATCGGGGTCGCCATCTCGTTGAAGCCCAGCGTCGTCATCTTGTGACGGATCGCGGAGATCACGGCCGTACGCAGCAGGATGTTGCGGTGCATGCGCTCGCGACGCAGGTCGAGGAAGCGGTACTCCAGGCGCCGCTCCTCGTTGACGCCGTCCTCGGCGTTGATCGTGAACGGCAGCGGGGCGGCGGCGCCGAGCAGCTCGACCTCGCTCACCTCGACCTCGATCTCGCCGGTGGGCAGGTCCGGGTTGACGTTCTCCGCGCCACGCGAGACGACCTTGCCGTCGACGCGGACCGTCGACTCCTTGGAGACCTTGTCGAGGGCCTCGTAGGCGGGCGTGCCGGGGCGGGCGACGAGCTGCGTGATGCCGTAGTGATCGCGCAGATCGATGAAGAGGATGCCGCCCAGGTCTCGGCGATTGTGCAGCCAGCCGCTCAGCCGGACGTCGCTGCCGACGTCAGAGGCGCGGAGCTCGCCGCAGGTGTGGGACCTGTACCGATGCATCGTCGTTCATCCAGTCTTCGCGGATCGGGGTCTGTTTCACATGAGCTTGGGTCTGTTTCACGTGAAACTTCCGGGCCGACGCCCGGATCCCCCAAGGGTACCGGCCGCCCAAAGATCACCACCCCGAATACTCTCGGTGGCACCTTCCGATCACCTCTTCATACAGTGGGTCAATGCGCACTGGTGAGCCCCTGCCCGCGGTGGGGGACGTACTGGCCGCCCTTGCGACCGGCGTGTGGCGCTGGGACAACGCACACGGGCAGGTCACCGTCGACGCCGAGGCCGCCCGGCTCCTCGGGTTGCCCGCGGAAAGGGCGACCGTCACCGAGGTGGCCATGCGCTCCCGGTTCCACCCGGCCGACTGGAACGAGGTCGTCAGCGTCGTACAGCTCGCCGTCGCCGAGGACACGCTCGCCGAGGTCCGGCTGCGGATCATGGACGAGCACGGGCGGGTGATCCGCACCGTGCGCAGCCGCTCCAAGCCGACCGTCGACCCCGAGAGCGGGGAGTTCCTGCTGTTCGGCACGCTCCAGGAGGTCACCGAGTCCTCGGGGGCCACGGCCGCGCGCACCCCGCTCACCGGCGACTGGCGCCGCTCGCGCGAGGCGTTCCTGCTGGACGCCGGGCGGGCGCTGGCCGAGGCGCGGTCCACGGCCGAGGTACTGCGGGTCGCGGCGGGCCTGTCGATGCCGGGGTTCACGCCGGACGGGCTGGCCGTCTTCGGCGTGGACGGGGACCGCCTCACCGTCATCGGCCACCACGGGCAGAAGCCGGGTGACGAGGGCCCTTTCACCCACATGTCCTTGTCCACCGACTACCCGGCCGCGGAGGTCGTCCGCACGGGCCGGGCCGTCTACCTTTCCTCCCCGGAGGACTACAAGGAGCGCTATCCCGTCTCCTGGCCGCTCGCCCAGCACTTCGGGCGGGAGTCCTGGGCCTTTCTGCCGCTGACCGTCGCCGGGCGCACGATGGGGGCGTGGATGGCGGCCTTCACCTACCCCGTCAGCTTCACGCCCGACGAGCGCTCGGTGCTGACGACCGTGGCCCGGATGCTCGCTCAGGCCCTCTCCCGGGCCGTGGCAGCCGAGACGGAGCGGGAGCTCACCGACGGCCTGCAACGCTCGATGATGCCCACCCTCGGCCCGCAGATGCCGGGCATGGAGGTCGCCGCGCGCTATGTCCCCACCGGCGGCGGCCTCCAGGTCGGCGGCGACTGGTACGACGTGATCCCGCTGCCGAACGGCCGCTTCGCCCTGGTCATCGGTGACGTCCAGGGCCACGACGTGCGCGCCGCCGGGCTGATGGGCCAGCTCCGTATCGCCCTGCGCGCATACGCCTCCGAGGGCCACCGGCCCGACGCGGTCCTCTCCCGGGCCTCGCGGTTCCTGTGCGGGATCACGGACTCGGTGACGTACGGCTCCACCGGCGAGAGCGGCGGCAACACCGCGGACCCGCGCTTCGCGACCTGCCTGTACGTCGAGGTGGACCCGGCGACCGGCATCCTGGACTTCGCCCGCGCGGGGCACCCTGACCCCGCAATACGCATGGCGGACGGGACGGTGCTGATACGGCCCACGTCGGGCGGACTGCCGCTCGGCATCGACCCGGACGCCGACTACCCCACGACCCGGCTCGCCCTGGAGCCCGACGAGACCATGCTGCTCTGCACCGACGGGCTGATCGAGACCGGCGGCCACGACCTCGACACCGGGTGGCGCCGTATCCGCCACATCCTGGAATCCCACGACGGCGACATGGAGGAGCTCGCCGACGCGCTGGTCCAGGGCGTGCACGGCCCTTCCTCGCACCACACCCCCGGACCGCTGGCCGACCGGCGCGAGGACGACATAGCGGTGCTGCTGCTGAGCCGGCAGGGCAAGGGGTACGACGACACGGTCGAGGCCACGCTCTCCCCCTCGGTGCGCCGCACCGCGCTGACCGTGGCGCAGGCCGAGCCCGAGCGGATCGCGGGGGCCCGCCAGCAGCTGCGCGAGATGCTGCACGACTGGGCCTCCGCAGACCAGCGCGACTCGGCGGTCCTCCTCGTCTCCGAGATGCTGACCAACGTCCTCGTCCACACCGACGCCGACGCGCTGCTCGTCGCCGAGGTGACCGGCGGTACGGAGGACCGCCGGATGCGGATCGAGGTCACCGACGCCAGCGACGACCTGCCGCACCGCCGCCACCCCGGCGAACTGGCGTCCTCCGGACGTGGGCTGGTGCTCGTGGAATTCCTCGCCGACTCCTGGGGCGTCGACCCACGGGGCGAGGGCAAGAGCACCTGGTTCGAGTTCTACGAGGCGTGCGGTGGAGACGGGGAGGCCGGTGGGGACGAGGCGTCCGGTGGAGACGGGGAGGCCGACTCGTAGTGGGTCCGTAGCTCCGCGAGGACCCCGAAGCCGGCGGCCGTCAGCGGTACGGCGAGCAGCATGCCCAGGATGCCCGCGACGGACGCGCCCGCCGTGATCGTCAGCATCACCACCGCCGGGTGCATCTGCACGGTCCGGCTCTGGATCATCGGCTGCAGCACATGCCCTTCGAGGACCTGCACGGCGAGAACGACCCCGAGCGCCCACAGCGCGATCACGAACCCCCGGTCGGCGAGCGCGACCAGCACGGCCACCGCGCCGGAGAGGAACGCGCCGAGGTAGGGGATGAACGCCCCCACGAAGACCAGCGCACCGAGCCCGGCCGCGCCCGGGACGCGCAGGATCAGCAGCCCGATCGTGATGCACAGGGCATCGATGAGGGCGATCACCGTGGTCCCGCGCATGAAGCCCTGGACGGCGCCGAAGGCGCGGCGGGCCATGGCCTCCACCGTGTCCGCGGTGCCGCGCGGCGCCAGCGAGCGCAGCAGCCCGGCGGCGCGGTGGGAGTCGCGGAGGAAGAAGAAGACGAGCAGCAGGGCCAGTACGGCCATGGCGATGGACTCGCCCACCACACTCACGCCGCTGATGACATTGGACGCGGCCGTCCCGCCGAACTTGGTCAGCAGGTCCTTGGCGTTGGCGGCGAGGTCGTCGAGGGAGGTGCCCGCCGCGCCGAAGTGCTCGGCGACGGACCGCGCGGCCAGCCTGAGGGAGGCGATGATCTGGTCCCCGGTGTCGATGAGCGCGGCGACCACGATGTAGACGGCGCCGCCGACGACCACGACCACCGCGACACAGGTGAGCCCCGCGGCCAGCGACCGGTTGACCCCGACGCTCACCAGCCGCCGGTACATCGGCCCGAGCAGCGCGGTGCCGAGCAGCGCGAGCAGCACGGGCACGATCGCCGTACGGAACTCCCCGCACAGCCGGATCCCGACCCACGCCACACCGGCGACGAGCAGGATCACGGCGCACCAGGCGGCCAGCCGCCGGGCGCCCTCGGGGAGTAGCTGCACGCCTCCACCCGACCACGCGCGGGCCGGGCCGTCCCCCCCGGGCCGCCCCGCCGGGGGACAACGGGCTCAGTGCGAAGGGGGTGGGTTATTGACATAAACCGCACGACCCCGCCCGGGTAGATATGGTTTTGGGTGGGGTGGGTGTTTTTGG
>NZ_JBHVST010000058.1:15738-73323 GCF_042885015.1 Streptomyces sp. NPDC058086
TTTATCCACCCCCCCACCACATTTATAAAAATTTTTAGATGCGTGGGTTGGTTTTTTTTTTTTTAAGAGCCAGCCACCACCCTACCCGGGGGGGGCGGGGCCGCCCCGCCGGGCGGCCCCGGCCGGGTGACAACGGCGTCAGTGCGAAGGGCCCCGTCCGACGGGCGAAAGGCCCCGTCCGGCGTACGGACGGGGCCTTTCGTGGTCGGGCGGAAGGGGGTTATATCCCGCCCTCGGACATTCCGTGCACCGCCGGGACGGTGCCCAGGCGGCCCTTCTGGAAGTCCTCGAAGGCCTGCTGCAGCTCCTCGCGGGTGTTCATCACGAAGGGGCCGTAGTGGGCCATGGGCTCGCGGATCGGCTGTCCGCCGAGGAGGACGACCTCGAGGTCCGGCGTGTTCGCGTCCTGCTTCTCGTCCGCGCGGACGGTCAGCGAGCCGCCCGCGCCGAAGACGGCGGTCTGGCCGGTGTGGACCCGGCGACGGCCCGTACCGACGCTGCCGCGTCCGGCGAGGACGTACGCGAGACCGTTGAAGTCCTCGCGCCACGGGAGCGTCATCTCGGCGCCGGGCGCCAGGGTCGCGTGGACCATGGTGATCGGCGTGTGCGTGATGCCGGGGCCCTCGTGGCCGTCGAGCTCACCGGCGATGACGCGCAGCAGCGCGCCGCCGTCGGGGGTGCTCAGCAGCTGGACCGAACCGCCGCGGATGTCCTGGTACCGGGGGGCCATCATCTTGTCCTTGGCCGGGAGGTTCACCCACAGCTGGAGGCCGTGGAAGAGGCCGCCGGACATGACGAGCGACTCCGGCGGGGCCTCGATGTGCAGGAGGCCTGCGCCCGCGGTCATCCACTGGGTGTCACCGTTGGTGATGGTGCCGCCACCACCGTTGGAGTCCTGGTGGTCGAAGACGCCGTCGATGATGTAGGTCACGGTCTCGAAGCCGCGGTGGGGGTGCCAGGGGGTGCCCTTGGGCTCGCCCGGCGCGTACTCCACCTCGCCCATCTGGTCCATCATGATGAACGGGTCGAGGTGGCGGTAGTTGATCCCGGCGAACGCACGGCGGACCGGGAAACCCTCGCCCTCGAAGCCGCTGGGCGCGGTCGTCACGGTGAGCACGGGACGGTCCACGGCGTCGGCCGGCGCGACCACACGGGGAAGGGTCAGCGGGTTCTCGACGGTCACTGCAGGCATGTCGGTACCTCCTTGTGCTTCGAGTTTAGTTGATTGTTGAACTTTCTGCCACCCACAACGACGGACGCCCGGAGGGCATTCCCTCCGGGCGTCCGGACTGTCGTAGGGGAGTGAGCACTACCCGTAGCGGGCGCTACCCGTACATACGGCGCATGGCGAAGTCCACCATCTGCTCCACGGCCTTCGCGTCGAAGACCATACGGTGCTCCCCCTCCATGTCGAGGACGAAGCCGTAGCCGGTGGGGAGCAGGTCGATCACCTCGGCGCCGGTGATCACGAAGTACTTGGACTCCTTGCCGGCGTACCGGCGCAGCTCCTTGAGCGAGGTGAACATCGGGATGACCGGCTGCTGGGTGTTGTGCAGCGCCAGGAATCCGGGGTTGTCGCCGCGCGGACAGTAGACCTTCGACGTCGCGAAGACCTGCTGGAAGTCCTCCGCGGACATCGATCCCGTGGTGAACGCCCGCACCGCGTCCGCCAGCGAGGGCGGGGACGGCTCGGGGTAGAGCGGCGGCTGCTGGCCGTAACCGCCGGGCATCTGCTGCTGCGGCGGGGCGTACTGCTGCTGGGCGCCCGCATTCTGGTCGTAGCCGTACATGCGTCAAAGAGTAGTCGGCCACATATGGGCCACCAGGGGTTGATTCTTATTACCGACGGGTAGCATCATCGTAGCTACTTGCCGGTACGTGTAACGAGGCTGCGAGTACCTCCGCCTCCCCAATCCCTTACGGAGCCGTCGCCATGGGGCACTACAAGTCGAATCTCCGCGACATCGAGTTCAACCTCTTCGAGGTGCTCGGGCGCGACAAGGTGTACGGCACCGGACCGTTCGCGGAGATGGACGTCGACACCGCGAAGAGCGTTCTCGACGAGCTGACCCGTCTCTCGGAGAACGAGCTGGCGGAGTCCTTCGCGGACGCCGACCGCAACCCGCCGGTCTTCGACCCGGAGACCAACACGGCTCCCGTACCGGCATCCTTCAAGAAGTCGTACAAGGCCTTCATGGACTCCGAGTACTGGCGTCTGGGCCTGCCCGAGGAGCTCGGCGGCACCACCTCGCCCCGCTCCCTGATCTGGGCGTACGCGGAGCTGATCCTCGGCGCGAACCCGGCGGTCTGGATGTACTCGTCCGGCCCCGCCTTCGCGGGCATCCTCTTCGAGGAGGGCACCGAGGTCCAGAAGCACATCGCGAAGATCGCCGTCGAGAAGCAGTGGGGCTCCACCATGGTGCTCACCGAGCCGGACGCCGGCTCGGACGTGGGCGCGGGCCGCACCAAGGCGGTCCAGCAGGAGGACGGCTCCTGGCACATCGAGGGCGTGAAGCGCTTCATCACCTCGGGTGAGCACGACATGGAGGAGAACATCCTCCACTACGTCCTCGCCCGCCCCGAGGGCGCCGGCCCCGGCACCAAGGGCCTGTCCCTCTTCCTCGTCCCGAAGTACGAGTTCGACTTCGAGACCGGCGAGCTGGGCGAGCGCAACGGCGCGTACGCGACGAACGTCGAGCACAAGATGGGCCTCAAGGCGTCCAACACCTGCGAGATGACCTTCGGCGACCGCCACCCCGCCAAGGGCTGGCTGATCGGCGACAAGCACGACGGCATCCGCCAGATGTTCCGGATCATCGAGTTCGCCCGCATGATGGTCGGCACGAAGGCGATCTCCACGCTCTCGACCGGCTACCTGAACGCGCTGGAGTACGCCAAGGAGCGCGTCCAGGGTCCCGACCTCGCGAACTTCATGGACAAGACCGCGCCCAAGGTCACCATCACGCACCACCCCGACGTGCGCCGCTCGCTGATGACGCAGAAGGCGTACGCCGAGGGCATGCGCGCCCTGGTGCTGCACACCGCCGCGATCCAGGACGAGATCCAGGTCAAGGAGGCCGCCGGCGAGGACACCGCCGCCCTGGAGGCCCTCAACGACCTGCTCCTGCCGATCGTGAAGGGCTACGGCTCCGAGAAGGGCTACGAGCAGCTCGCCCAGTCGCTGCAGACCTTCGGCGGCTCCGGCTTCCTGCAGGAGTACCCGATCGAGCAGTACATCCGCGACGCCAAGATCGACACCCTGTACGAGGGCACGACCGCGATCCAGGGCCAGGACTTCTTCTTCCGGAAGATCGTCCGCAACCAGGGCGCGGCGCTGAACTCCCTCGCCGAGGACATCAAGAAGTTCCTGGCGCTCGGCACGGGCGGCGAGGACCTGTCCGCGGCCCGCGAGCAGCTCGCCAAGGCGGCCGTCGAGCTGGAGGCCATAGTCGGCCTCATGCTCACGGACCTGGCGGCCACCGAGCAGGACGTCAAGAACATCTACAAGGTCGGCCTCAACACCACCCGCCTGCTGCTGGCCTCCGGCGACGTGGTCGTCGGCTACCTGCTGCTGCGCGGTGCCGCCGTGGCCGCCGAGAAGCTGGAGACGGCCTCGGCGAAGGACAAGCCCTTCTACACCGGCAAGATCGCCGCGGCGAAGTTCTTCGCCGCCAACGTCCTGCCCGGCGTCACCGGCGCCCGCAAGCTCGCCGAGGTCGTGGACCTGGACCTGATGGAGCTGGACGAGGCGGCGTTCTGATCCCCGCGGCCTGAGGGCATCGCCGACGGCGGCCCGTTCCCGGACGAATCTCCGGGGGCGGGCCGCCGCCGTATGCGCCCACAGGGGGCACGCGGCAGCCCGCTCCTCGCATGAAATTCCCGCATGGACCCGCCAGGGACCCGCATGGATTTCCCGCGTGGACCCGCAGGGACCCACATGGATTTCCCCCGTGGACCCGCAGGGACTCACACGGATTTCCCCCGTGGACCCGCAGGGACTCACACAGATTTCCCCCGTGGATTCGAGGACCACGGGCACGGAGACCGGACCGGAACCTGCCCCTCCAGCCGGATGTCCGTCCTTCACATCCCCCTTACGAAGGGCCGTCCCCATCGCCGGGAGCGGGCCCTCGGGCGTCGTTAAGGTGAACCCCATGAGCACAAGCGCCCGCTTCGACCGCGGCCACACCGACGACCTCATGACCTTTCTGGCGGCGAGCCCCACGCCGTACCACGCCGTGGCGAACGCCGCCGAGCGGCTGGAGAAGGCCGGATTCCGTCAGGTAGCCGAGACCGATGCCTGGGAGGGGACGAGCGGCGGCAAGTACGTGCTGCGCGGCGGCGCGATCGTCGCCTGGTACGTGCCCGAGGGTGCCGAGCCGCACACCCCGTTCCGTATCGTGGGCGCGCACACCGACTCCCCCAATCTGCGGGTGAAGCCGCAGCCGGACAGCGGGGCGCACGGCTGGCGCCAGGTCGCCGTGGAGATCTACGGCGGCCCGCTGCTGAACTCCTGGCTGGACCGGGATCTGGGGCTGGCGGGACGGCTGACGCTGAAGGACGGCTCCTCGCGTCTGGTGAACATCGACCGACCCCTGCTGCGCGTGCCCCAGCTCGCCATCCATCTCGACCGTTCCGTCTCCACCGACGGCCTCAAGCTCGACAAGCAGCGTCATCTGCAGCCCGTCTGGGGTCTGGGCGACCCCGGCGAGGGCGATCTGATCGCCTTCCTGGAGGAGGAGTCGGGGCTGCCGGCGGGCGAGGTCACCGGCTGGGACCTGATGACCCACTCCGTCGAGCGGCCCTCCTACCTGGGCCGCGACAGGGAGCTGGTGGCCGGACCGCGCATGGACAACCTGCTGTCCCTGCACGCGGGTACGGCGGCGCTGATCGCGGCGGCGACGGGCGAGGGCTCTCCTTCCGGCTCCGGCTCCGGCTCCGGTTCAGATTCCGGTAGTGGTTCCGGTTCGGGCTCCGGTTCGGGTTCGGGGCTCTCGTACATCCCCGTCCTCGCGGCCTTCGACCACGAGGAGAACGGCTCGCAGAGCGACACCGGCGCCGACGGTCCGCTGCTCGGCGGCGTGCTCGAACGCTCGGTGTTCGCGCGCGGCGGCTCGTACGAGGACCGGGCGCGCGCCTTCGCGGGCACGATCTGCCTCTCCTCCGACACCGGCCACGCCGTCCACCCCAACTACGCGGAGCGGCACGACCCGACGCACCACCCGCGCGCGGGCGGCGGCCCCATCCTCAAGGTGAACGTCAACAACCGCTACGCCACGGACGGTTCGGGCCGTGCGGTCTTCGCCGCCGCCTGCGCGAAGGCCGGCGTGCCCTTCCAGTCCTTCGTCTCCAACAACTCGATGCCCTGCGGCACCACCATCGGCCCGATCACCGCGGCCCGCCACGGCATCAGGACCGTCGACATCGGCGTGGCCATCCTCTCGATGCACAGCGCCCGCGAACTCTGCGGCGCCGACGACCCGTTCCTGCTGGCCAACGCGCTGGTGGCATTCCTGGAGGGTTAGTTCCGCATGCCCGGCGCGCCGCCGGGTACCCGGACCGGGCCTGAGAGAAGCCGAGTTGGTTACAAGGAGGCGACACCCATGAGCCTGGGCGGATGCATCATCCTGATCGCAGCGGGGGCGGTCCTCACATTCGCGACCGACTGGCACATGAAGGGGGTCAACCTCGACCTGGTCGGCCTCATCTTCATGATCGTCGGACTGATCGGGGTCGTGACGTTCAGCAGCATCGCCAGGAGGCGCCGGGTGGTCATGCCGCCCAGCACCCCGGTGATCGAGGAGGAGCGGCACCACCGGGGCGGCTACGGCGTGTAGGCGTACGTCTGAACAGACATTGCCCGCAGGCCCAGTTACAGCTGTAGATGTACGGGTCAGTCGGCCATGCCCGCCAGCACCAGCGGCAGCCGGTCCGCGCCGCCCTCGGTGAGGCGGACCGGCACGCCCCAGTCCTGCTGGTGGACATGGCAGGCCGGGTACGCGTTCGCGGGATCGTCGTCGCAGGACGCGGCCATCGCGGAGACATGCAGGACACCCTCCGTGACGGCCGGGTTCAGCTCCAGCGCGCGGAAGAGATCGGTTCCCGCGCCCTCACCCGTGAGCAGCAGCCCGGGCGGAGTCGAGGAGACGAGCAGCCGGGTGGACGGCCCATAGCGTGTGTCCAGCTTCTGGCCCGTCGGGGCCTGGAAGACGACGTCCAGCCGGAGCCCACCCGGGGCGACTTCGGTCGCCGCGCGCTGGGTGCGGTGGGCGACCGACTCCACCCGCACGGCCTCCTCGGGGAGCCGCAGCCGGGTCAGCCGATGTCGCCCCGACTCCACGACCACGATGTCGTCCCCGACGAGAACCGCGTCGCTGGGCTCCCTCAAGTCGGTCGCCAGCGTGGTCACCTCGCCCGTCGCGGGGTCGTAGCGGCGCAGTGCGTGGTTGTACGTGTCGCTGACCGCGACCGAGCCGTCGGGGAGGGCCGTGACGCCCAACGGGTGCTGGAACAGGGCCTGTTCGGCGGCCCCGTCCCGGTGCCCGAAGTCGAACAGACCGGTGCCGACGGCGGTGTGCACGGCCCCGTCGAGATCCACCCAGCGCAGGGCGCTCGTCTCGGAGTCGGCGAGCCAGAGCCGGTCGGCGGTGGCGGCGAGCCCGGACGGCTGCGCGAACCAGGCCTCGGCCCCCGGCCCGTCCACGAGCCCCTCGTTCGTCGTACCGGCGGCGACCCCGACGGTGCCGCCCTCAGGGTCGTACGCCCACAGCTGGTGCACTCCGGCCATGGCGATCCAGATCTTCCCGCCGAACAGCGCCACGTCCCACGGCGAGGACAGGTCCACCTCGCGCGCCGGGCCGGACGTCGGCGAGCCCTGCCACCACTGGCGCCCCGTCCCCGCGAAGGTGGTGACCCCGCCGGTCGCGAGGTCGAGGCGGCGCAGCGCGTGGTTCACGGTGTCCGCGACGACGACCGAGCCGTCGTCGAGCAGCGCCAGCCCCTGTGGCTCGCTGAACGCGGCCTCCTCGGCCGACCCGTCCACGAACCCCCTCACCCCGGAGCCGATCCGCCGCACGACGCTCTCCCCGTCGCCCTCCAGTTCGACGAGCTGGTGCCGGGTCGTGTCGCTGACCAGGAGGTTCCCGCTCGGCAGGGCGAGCGCCTTGCCGGGGAAGCGGAGCGCCGTGGGCTCGGGCTCGGGTGCCACGTACGGCCCGTCGCCGCGGCGCAGCGTCCCCTTGGCCGCGTGCTCGGCCTCCAGCTCCTCCACCAGGCGGGCGATCGCGTGCGCGTGCCCCTCACCGGCGTGCTGCGCGACCACGTACCCTTCGGGGTCGATCACGACGAGCGTCGGCCAGGCGCGCACGGCGTACTGCTTCCAGGTCGCGAGCTCGGGATCGTCGAGCACCGGGTGCTCGACCCCGTACCGCTCCACCGCGTCCACGACCGCCTGGTGCTCGGCCTCGTGCGCGAACTTCGGCGAGTGCACGCCGATGATCACCACCGTGTCCCGGTGCTTCTCCTCCAGCTCCCGCAGCTCGTCCAGGACATGCAGACAGTTCACGCAACAAAATGTCCAAAAATCAACAATTACGATGCGGCCTCGGAGTTCAGTGAGGCCGAGCTGTCCACCGACTGTGTTGATCCAGCCACCCTTACCTGTCAGTTCGGGGGCCCGGACACGTGCTCGCTTTGCCATGGATCAAGCCAACCACACCCCGCTGAGCCCTGTTTCGCCCGGCCTTCCGCGGCCCAGACGATCCGCAGTCGGGTCCTGGACTCCAGAGCGGGGCTGAGCCCGTCGGCGTACCGGAGACGGTTCGGGCCGGGCCCTGGAGAAGCGGTGACACCCGGCCCCTTCGCGAGGAAGGAGCCGGGCGCGGGTGTTCCGGGATCAGGAGGACGGGGCGGGATCGGGTTCTGAAGTGGCCCAGGATCTGATCTGCTTGAACCAGGCCTCCGACACCGCCTCCGGGATCTTCGCCGTCAGACCCCCTTCTTTGGTGAAGGCGAGCCCCCGGCCGTAGTCGCCACCGCCACAGTTGTCGGACCGGAACGTGAGCTTCACGTCGGCGGACGTGTCGATCACGGGGTGGGTGGCCTCCTTGCGGGTGACCCGGAAGCGGATCGGGCCGGAGTCGGGGTCCACGTCGTGCGGCAACGGAAGACTCACGCGCGTGACGCCCTCCTGCGGCAGCTCACCCTTCGTGCACCTGCCCCGCGCGCACAGCTCGAAGGAGGCGCCCCCCAGGTCGCCGTACCCCTGGTGGACGAACAGCACGCCGACACCGGAGACGGTGCCCACGCCGGCGCAGACCTCCGCCTGGGAGCACCCGGACGTGGCCGCGAGCAGGGCGGCCACGCCGACGAGGGCACATCTTTCCGTGATCGCTCGCCCTTGACCTCGGACCAGACCTCGCACCAGACCTCGCACCAGACCTCGCACCAGACCTCGCACCAGCGATTTCCTCCCCCTCGCCCCCGCCTTCGGAGGGGGTGAACGCGTGATGATCTAGTGAATCCCGGGAACCGGTACCGGTATGAGATTCCTCGTACGCGACCGGCTCCTCGGCTTCGGTGACGACTACTGGATCGAGGACGACCACGGCGACAAGGTGTTCCTCGTCGACGGCAAGGCGATGCGACTGCGGGACACCTTCGAGCTGAAGGACACCCGCGGGCGTGTCCTCATCGACATCCACCAGAAGATGTTCGCCCTGCGGGACACGATGGTGATCGGGCGGGACGGGGAACCGCTGGCGACGATCAGACGCAAGCGGCTGTCCCTGCTGCGCAACCACTACCGGGTGTCCCTGGTGGACGGTACGGAACTCGACGTCAGCGGCAAGATCCTCGACCGCGAGTTCGCCGTCGAGTACGAGGGTGAGCTGCTGGCGGTGATCTCGCGCCGTTGGCTGCACGTACGGGAGACGTACGGCGTCGACGTCGTCCGCGAGGACGCGGACCCCGCGCTGCTGATCGCGGTGGCGGTGTGCGTGATCCACCTGGCGGAGAAGGAGCGGGGCGAGGACTGACTCGACGGACCGAGGCGAGGAGGGGCCAGAGGAGTGGAGCGGCCAGAAGACCGGAAAAAGGACTGCCTCAGCGACGCGGTGCCGTCAGTCCCAGCATCCGGTCCTTCAGCGCCGGGAACTGCTCCCGCGTGGTCGCGACCTTCCCGGGGTCGAAGTCCACCGTGAGCACCTGCTCCCCTGCCCCGGCCTCCGCCAGGACCTCCCCCCACGGATCGACCACGATCGAGTGACCGGCCTGGGGAACGCCCGCGTGCGTGCCGGCCGTTCCACAGGCGAGAACGAACGCCTGGTTCTCGACCGCGCGGGCCTGGGCGAGCAGCGTCCAGTGGGAGCGGCGCCGCTCGGGCCAACCGGCCGAGAGGACGACGGTCTCGGCGCCGGCGTCGACGAGCCCGCGGAAGAGCTCGGGGAAGCGGAGGTCGTAGCAGGTGGCGATGCCGAGGGTGGTCTCCGGCAGACGGACCGTCACCAGTTCGCCGCCCGCGCCCATCAGTACGGCCTCGCCCTTGTCGAAGCCGAAGCGGTGGATCTTGCGGTAGGCGGCGGCCAGGTCGCCGGAGGGGGTGAAGACGAGGGAGGTGTTGTAGAGCGTGCCGTCGGCGTCCCGCTCGGGGATCGACCCGGCGTGCAGCCAGATGCCCGCGTCGCTCGCCGCCTTCGCCATGACCTCGAACGTCGGCCCTTCGAGGGACTCCGCCTCCGTGCCGAACGACTCGTAGGCGAACGCCCCGGTGGTCCACAGTTCCGGCAGCACGACCAGATCGACTCCGGCTTGTTCTCGTACCAGAGCCGCCACACGACGCCGACGCGAATCGACCGATTCGCCGTCGTTTACATCGATCTGGAGGAGAGAGGCGCGCACAGTACCACCGTCCTGGCATTCGAGCCGTCCATACAGGCCTACGATCGTCACACCAAAGCACTGCCGGGGTGCCTCACAGCAGCGTAACTTAGCGTCCCAAGACACCCGCTGCCTGTGCACTGCCCGCGTCCAACCGCCCGAGGGGTCCCGTTCCGTGAGTCTGCATCCCAGCCTTCAGTCCTACGCCGACGCCTGGACCCACTCCGTCGATGCGATATCCGAGTTGGTGTCGCCGCTGGTGGAAGGTGAATGGAACCGGCGCACGCCCTGCCCCGGCTGGTCGGTACGTGATCTCGTCTCGCATGTCATCGGGCTCGACTGCGAGATGCTGGGCGACCCGCGGCCGATCCACACGCTCCCCCGCGACCTGTTCCACGTGACGAACGAGCACCAGCGGTACATGGAGATGCAGGTCGACGTGCGCCGCCACCACACGGCACCGGAGATGACCTCCGAGCTGGAGTACACGATCATCCGCCGCAACCGTCAGCTGCGGAACGAGTCGCGGCAGCCGGACGCCAAGGTGCGTGGCCCGCTCGGGACCGAGATCACCCTCGAACAGGCGATGCAGAGGCGCGCCTTCGACGTATGGGTACACGAACAGGACCTGCGGACCGCGCTCGGCGTCCCCGGCAATCTCGACTCTCCCGGCGCACACATCGTCCGCGACAAACTCCTCGGGGCCCTGCCGAAGGTCGTCGCCAAGGACGCGGGGGCGCCCGCGAACTCGGCGGTCGTCTTCGACATCCACGGACCGATGGAGTTCCTGCGGACGGTGCGGGTCGATGCGGACGGGCGCGGCTCGATAGACGGCGCCCCCTCTCTCGGCCCGGCCGCCACCCTCACCCTCGACTGGGAGACGTACTTCCGCCTCGCCTGCGGCCGCGTCACGGCCGAGGCCGTCTCCGACCGCATCAAGACGGAGGGCGACCCGGAACTGACCACAGCCATCCTGAGGAACTTCGCGGTCACGCCGTAGCGCGGGGCTCTTCGACTGCGGGTGAATCGGAGCCTGCGGGTGGGCGGGGGCTGGTCAGGCAGTTCCCCGCGCTCCTGAAGGGGCGCTACGCGGGGACGTGTACCGTCTCCACGCGGCTGGCCACCAACCGCTCACGCTCCCTGCGCGCCGTCTGCTTCCGCAACCGGAAGATCTGGCTCAGCCCCAGCGCCTGAAGAACGAACACGGCGGAGAAGGCGACGCGATAGTTGTCCCCGGTCGCGTCCAGCAGCACGCCGATCGCGAACAACGTCGTCATGGAGGCGACGAAACCACCCATGTTGGTGATCCCGGACGCGGTCCCCTGTCGCTCCGGCGGATTCGCGGGCCGCGCGAAGTCGAACCCGATCATGGAAGCCGGCCCGCACGCCCCGAGCACCGCGCACAGCACGACCAGCAGCCACATGGGATCCCGGTCACCGGGATACGCCAGCGCACTCGCCCAGACCACCGCCGTCGCCGTCACCGTCCCGAGCGCCAGCGGCAGCCGCGCCGCGTGATGCCGGGCGACGATCTGTCCGTAGACAAGACCCACGAACATGTTGGACAGCACCACGAGGGTGAGCAGTTCACCGGCCGTCGCCCGCGACAGCCCCTGCGCCTGGACCAGGAACGGCATACCCCACAGGAGCAGGAAGACCATCGCCGGGAACTGTGTCGTGAAGTGCACCCACATCCCCAGCCGCGTACCGGGTTCCCGCCACGACGCCGCGATCTGCCGGCGCACATACGCGGCCCCCTGGTGCGGGAACGGTTCCGGCTCGTGCCCCTCGGGGTGGTCCTTCAGGAAGAGAAGCAGGAGCACGAGGACGACGACCCCGGCGAACGCGCTGCCCGCGAACGCCGTCGTCCACCCCACCCCGTGCAGCAACCGCGCGATGACAAGGGTGGAGACCAGGTTGCCCGCCATGCCCACAAGACCGGCGAGCTGCGCGACCAACGGCCCCCGCCGCGCCGGGAACCATCGCGTGCCCAGGCGCAGCACGCTGATGAACGTCATCGCGTCCCCGCAGCCCAGCAGCGCGCGCGAGGCCAGCGCCATCCCGTACGTGGAGGAGAACGCGAAGCCCAACTGGCCCGCGGTGAAGAGCAGTACACCGATGGTCAGCACCTTCTTGGTGCCGAGCCCGTCGACCAGCAGTCCCACGGGTATCTGCATGCCCGCGTAGACGAGGAGTTGGAGGATCGAGAAGGTGGAGAGCGCGGAGGCGTTCACATGGAAGCGGTCCGCGGCGTCGAGCCCGGCCACTCCCAGCGACGTACGGAAGATGACGGCGACGAAGTAGACGGAGACGCCGATGCCCCAGACGCCGATCGCCCGGCGGCCGCCGGGCGGGTCTCCGGGGAGCGAGACGGCCGAGTGGGAGCTCATCGGACCTCTCCCCGCGCCAGGTTCGAGAACCAGCTGACGTGACCGTGGACGATATCGACCGCCGCCTCCGCGTCGCCGGACCGCAGCGCTTCGAGGATCGCCTCGTGCTCGGTGAGCGTCTTGGTGATCCGGTCCGGATGCGCGTGCATGACGGCGACGCCCATCCGCAACTGCCGGTCGCGCAACTGGTCGTAGAGCCGGGAGAGGATCTCGTTGCCGCCGCTGCGGACGATCTCGGCGTGGAAGCAGCGGTCGGTGACGGCGGCGCCGGCCAGGTCTCCCGCGGCGGCCTGCTCCTTCTGCTGTGCGAGGAGTTCCTCCAGGCGCGCGATGAGATGCGGCGACGCGGGTACGGCCTTGCGGACCGAGTGTTCCTCCACGAGTTGCCGTGTCTCGACCACGTCCGCGATCTCCTGCGCGGAGACGGGCAGGACGAGCGCGCCCTTCTTCGGGTAGAGCTTGATCAGGCCCTCGACCTCGAGCCGGAGCAACGCCTCGCGCACCGGCGTGCGCGAGACCCCCACGGCCTCGGCGAGCTCGCCCTCGGTGAGCAGCGTCCCACCCTCGTAACGACGTTCCAGGACGCCCCGCTTGACGTGGGCGTAGACGCGGTCGGCGGCGGGGGGTTGCTTGGTGGCGGGCGGAGCGGACACGGACGGCGCGGCAGGCATGCGCACATCATAGATACAACACGTACGCATGGTCGTGCGTCGTCCAGGATGCGGACCGGTAACCTTTCACGCGGTCAACACCCGCCCCTCGGCGTAATCCACGTCACACAATTCCACCCCATCTTCCGTGCATCCCTTTGGGTCCCCCACGAGTCCGTACGTAAGACGGCACTGCCATGTGCCGTTCTCCCAGGGGCATTTCGCGCATTCGGAGCGTTCATTTTGATTACCGGCATTAAGGGCACGCGTTTCCGCCGAGCCGCCGCTGTCACCGTCACCACCGGCGCCGTGCTGGCGGCCGGAGCTTTCGGGGCCGCCCCCGCAGGGGCCGTCACGACGCCCACGATCGCCGCCGCCGGCGGCTACGTGATGAACAACGGCACGGCCAAGACCTTGTACACCAAGGCTGCGGACACCCAGCGTTCCACCGGTTCCACCACCAAGATCATGACCGCCAAGGTCGTGCTCGCGCAGCCGAACCTCAACCTCGACGCCAAGGTCACGATCCAGAAGGCCTACAGCGACTACATCGTCGCCAACACCGCTTCCTCCGCCCACCTGATCGTCGGTGACAAGGTCACCGTCCGTCAGCTCCTCTACGGTCTGATGCTGCCGTCCGGCTGTGACGCCGCCTACGCGCTCGCCGACAAGTTCGGCTCGGGCACCACCCGTGCCGCCCGTGTGAAGTCGTTCATCGGCAAGATGAACACCACGGCGAAGAGCCTCGGCATGACGAAGACGAAGTTCGACTCGTTCGACGGCATCGGCAACGGCAACAACTACTCGACGCCGCGCGACCTGACGAAGCTCGCCAGCAGCGCGATGAAGAGCGCCACGTTCCGCACGGTCGTGAAGACCAAGTCGTACACGGCGAAGACCGTGACGAAGACCGGCAGCACCCGCACCATGGCGGCGTGGACCAACACGAACACGCTGCTCAGCAGCTACAGCGGCGCCATCGGCGTGAAGACCGGCTCCGGCCCCGAGGCCAAGTACTGCCTCGTCTTCGCCGCCACCCGCAACGGCAAGACGATCATCGGCACGGTCCTCGCGTCGACCTCGATCACCCAGCGCGCCACGGACGCCACCAAGCTCCTGAACTACGGCTTCGCCAAGTAGTTTCCCCGACACCGCCGAAGGGGGCCCGTCGCTCATCGCGACGGGCCCCCTTCGTCGTACTGGGCCGCGCGCCCCTAGGGACGCGCGGCTCCGTCTTCGCTCACGCGCTCACGCGCTCACGCCCAGGTGATCAGCCGCTTCGGCTGTTCCAGGATCGCCGCCACGTCGGCCAGGACCTTGGAGCCCAGTTCGCCGTCGACCAGGCGGTGGTCGAAGCTCAGCGCGAGTGTCGTCACCTGGCGGGGCTTGACCTTGCCCTTGTGGACCCACGGCTGGAGCTTGATCGCGCCGATCGCGAGGATCGCCGACTCGCCGGGGTTGAGGATCGGCGTGCCGGTGTCGACGCCGAAGACGCCGACGTTCGTGATCGTGACCGTGCCGCCCTGCATCGCGGCGGGTGAGGTCTTGCCCTCGCGGGCCGTGGCCACCAGCTCGCCCAGGAACCCGGCGAGTTGGGGGAGGGTCTTGGTGTGGGCGTCCTTGATGTTCGGGACGATCAGACCACGCGGGGTGGCAGCCGCGATGCCCAGGTTCACGTAGTGCTTGAGCACGATCTCCTGGGCCGCCTCGTCCCAGGACGCGTTGACGTCCGGGTTGCGCTTGATGGCGACCAGCAGGGCCTTGGCGATGAGCAGGAGCGGATTGACCCGCAGGCCCTGCATCTCCTTGTCCTGCTTGAGCTCCTCGACGAGCTTCATCGTGCGCGTCACGTCGACCGTCACGAACTCGGTGACGTGCGGCGCGGTGAACGCCGAGCCGACCATCGCGGCGGCCGTGGCCTTGCGGACCCCCTTGACCGGGATACGGGTCTCACGCGCCGAGTCGTACACGACGACCGGAGCGGGAGCCTGAGCCTGGGCGGGAACCGGAGGCGCCGTCACCGCCGGCTGCTCCGCGGCCGGAGCCGGTGCGACCGCCGCGTGCACGTCCTCGCGCGTGATGATGCCGTCCGGACCCGAAGGCGTGATCGTGGCCAGGTCGACGCCGAGGTCCTTGGCGAGCTTGCGGACCGGGGGCTTGGCGAGGGGGCGCTGCCCGCCCGGCGCGGCTCCGTGTCCATGGCCGTTGAGCTCGCCCTGGATCGCGGTGGCCGTCAGGAACGTCTCGGGCTGCCGGGCCGGGACCTCGGTGCCCTTGCGGGGGCGGCGCTTCGTGGAGGCCTCGGCCACCCCGTACCCGACGAGGACCGGGGTGCGGCCCTCGGGTTTGGGTTCCTCGGCGACCGGTGCCTGGCTGGTGGGGGCGGTGGGCGCCTCGGCCACCGGGGCTTCCACGGCGACGGGGGCCTGCCCCGTCGGCGCCGATCCGCCGGCCACGTCCACCGCGATGATCACCTGGCCCACGTCCACCGTGGTCCCCTCGGGGAAGTGGAGTTCGCGCACCACGCCGTCGTAGGGGATGGGAAGTTCCACGGCGGCCTTGGCGGTCTCGACCTCGCAGACGACCTGGCCGTCGGTGACCGTGTCACCGGGCTGGACGTACCACTTGAGGATCTCCGCCTCGGTGAGTCCCTCGCCCACGTCGGGCATCTTGAACTCGCGGAGCCCCGACGCGTTCTCAGTCATCGTCGTCACGACCCTCTCCTCAGTACGCCAGCGAGCGGTCGACGGCGTCGAGCACCCGGTCCAGGCCCGGAAGGTACTCCTCTTCCAGGCGCGCCGGCGGATAGGGGGCGTGATAGCCGCCCACCCGCAGGACGGGTGCCTCCAGGTGGTAGAAGCACCGCTCCGTGATGCGAGCGGCGATCTCCGCGCCCGTACCGAGGAAGACCGGGGCCTCGTGCACCACGACCAGGCGGCGGGTCTTCTCCACCGAGGCCTGGACGGAGTCGAAGTCGATCGGGGACATCGAGCGCAGGTCCAGGACCTCGATCGACTTGCCCTCCTCCTGGGCGGCCGCGGCGGCCTCCAGGCAGACCTTCACCATCGGACCGTAGGCGGCGAGCGTCAGATCGCTGCCCTCGCGCGCCACGACCGCCTTGTGCAGCGGTCCGGGAATCGCGTCCTTGGTGACCTCGCCCTTGTCCCAGTAGCGCCGCTTCGGCTCGAAGAAGATCACCGGGTCGTCGCTCTGGATGGCCTGCTGCATCATCCAGTAGGCGTCCGACGCGTTCGACGGGGAGACCACCTTCAGGCCCGCCACGTGCGCGAACAGCGCCTCGGGGGACTCGGAGTGGTGCTCGACCGCGCCGATGCCACCGCCGTACGGAATCCGGATCACGACGGGAAGCTTGATCTTGCCGAGCGCCCGCGCGTGCATCTTCGCGAGCTGCGTGACGATCTGGTCGTACGCCGGGAAGACGAAACCGTCGAACTGGATCTCCACCACCGGCCGGTAGCCGCGCAGCGCGAGACCGATCGCCGTACCGACGATGCCCGACTCGGCGAGCGGGGTGTCGATGACCCGGTCCTCGCCGAAGTCCTTCTGGAGCCCGTCGGTGACCCGGAAGACACCGCCCAGCTTGCCGACGTCCTCACCCATGATCAGGACCTTGGGGTCGGCGTCGAGGGCCGTGCGCAGCGACTCGTTGATCGCCTTGGCCAGCGCCATCTTTTCCGCAGCCATCGCTACTTGCCCTCCCCTTCATCCGCGAACGACGCCTGGTAGGCGGCGAACTGGGCCCGCTCCTCGTCGACGAGCGCGTGCCCGTCGGCGTACACGTTCTCGAAGATGGCGAAGTGGTCCGGGTCCGGCATGGCGCGGACGACTTCGCGTACTCGTTTGCCCAACGCCTCGCTCTCGGCCTCAAGTTCCGCGAAGAATCCCTCGTCCGCGTGGTTTGAAGCCTCCAGGTACGTGCGCAGGCGCAGGATCGGGTCCTTCGCCTCCCACGACTCGCGCTCCTCGTCGGCCCGGTACTTGGTCGGGTCGTCCGAGGTGGTGTGCGCGCCCATGCGGTAGGTGTACGCCTCCACGAGGGTGGGTCCCTCGCCGCGGCGGGCCCGCTCCAGCGCCCACTTGGTGACCGCCAGGCAGGCCAGGACGTCGTTTCCGTCGACCCGGACGCCCGGGAAGCCGTAGCCCTGCGCGCGCTGGTAGAGCGGGACGCGGGTCTGCTTCTCGGTCGGCTCGGAGATCGCCCACTGGTTGTTCTGGCAGAAGAACACGACCGGGGCGTTGTAGACCGCGGAGAAGGTGAACGATTCGGCGACGTCGCCCTGGCTGGAGGCGCCGTCCCCGAAGTACGCGATCACGGCCGAGTCCGCGCCGTCCTTGGCGATGCCCATGGCATAGCCGGTGGCGTGCAGCGTCTGCGAGCCGATGACGATCGTGTACAGGTGGAAGTTGTTGCTGTTCGGGTCCCAGCCGCCGTTGTTCACACCCCGGAACATGCCGAGCAGGTTGGTCGGGTCGACCCCGCGGCACCAGGCGACGCCGTGCTCACGGTAGGTCGGGAAGACGTAGTCGTCCTCACGGGTGGCCCGCCCGGAGCCGATCTGGGCGGCCTCCTGGCCGAGCAGCGAGGCCCACAGGCCCAGCTCGCCCTGGCGTTGCAGGGAGGTGGCCTCGGCGTCGAAGCGGCGGGTCAGCACCATGTCCCGGTACAGACCGCGCAGATCTTCGGGGGTGATGTCGGCGACGTACGGGTCGTACGTGGTGTCCTTGACCCGCTCGCCCTCCGGCGTCAGCAGCTGGACGAGCTCGGGACCGGGGCCCGATGCGCCAGGTGCGCCGGGTACGCCCGGTGACTTCTTGCCGGCCGCGCTGGTGCGCTTGCTCGCGGCGCTCTTCGTACCGGTCGTACCGGCGCCGCTTTTCGCAGCGGTCGTACCGGCGCTGCGTCGCGGCTTGCGCGCGGCAGTGCTCTCCACGGTCACGTGTGCTCCTCCGTCGGTCCGGCCCCCGGGGTTGCCGGGTGGCCAGTGCGGCTCGCCTGCTCCAAGTACCCGTGCACGGGGTGGGTGCACTCGGCCGGGAACAGGCGTGACAGGTGCCCCGGCGAGCGCCCTGCAACGGCCACGTTACCCAGTGCTCCACAATTCTGTGAAACCCCTCCTGACCTGCGTTTTTGCTTGGACTTCCCACTATTTATTAGTCGGATTTCCAAGTAATGCACGCAGGTCGGGAACAGTCGCTGGTCACAGCACTGGTCACAGCCTCGCAGGGGGCCGGAACACGGGCACGTTATCCCGGCCACCCCAGGCACGGGAAGAGTTCACCCCGGGCAGGGCCAAGGGTGGCGTGTGACACTGACTTTGTGCCCGAAAGCGGAAAAATTACCGTATTTCTCCTCGACGATCACGAGGTGGTACGACGCGGTGTCCATGAGTTGCTTTCGGGGGAGGACGGCATCGAGGTCGTCGGCGAGGCCGGTACGGCGGCCGACGCGCTGGTGCGCATCCCGGCCACGGCCCCGGACGTCGCGATCCTGGACGTACGGCTCCCGGACGGCAGCGGAGTGGAGGTCTGCCGCGAGATCCGGTCGCGGAACGAGGACATCAAGTGCCTGATGCTGACCTCCTTCGCCGACGACGAGGCGCTTTTCGACGCGATCATGGCGGGCGCGTCGGGCTATGTGCTGAAGGCGATCCGCGGCGCTGAACTGCTCTCGGCCGTACACGATGTCGCGGCCGGCAAGTCGCTGCTCGACCCCGTGGCCACCGCGCAGGTCCTCAAGCGGCTGCGGCACGGCGGCGGCGGTGCCAAGAACGACGACAAGCTCGGGCACCTCACCGAACAGGAGCGCAAGATCCTCGACCTGATCGGCGAGGGGCTCACCAACCGCTCCATCGGCGAGCGGCTGCATCTCGCCGAAAAGACGATCAAGAATTACGTGTCGAGCCTGCTGTCCAAACTGGGCATGGAACGGCGCTCCCAGGCCGCCGCCTATGTGGCGCGCATCCAGGCGGAGAAGCAGCACCACTGAGTGCGGCACCAATGAACACGGGTCGCTCGGTGCGGCTGAACCCGGGTCACCGGGTGCGGCTGAGCCCGGGTCACCGGGTGTGGCGCCGCCGGTACGCCCTACTTGTTTTTCGGGACCTTTGGCCCCTCTTCAGGGGGCGGGTGCCTCTTTTTCGGGGCCTTCAGGGTGCCGGAAATTGGGGGCATGCCCATCGACGAAGAGCTCGCCGTGGAACTCCTCCGCCGTACCGACCATGGCCGGTTGGCCGCCAGCCTGCGCGCCATGCCCTTCCTCGCCCTCGCCCGCCACGTCGTGGTGGACGGCCGCGTCCTGTTGCGCCTGCACCGGGGCTGCGGGTACCACCGGGCCTGCCTCGGGAGCGTCGTCGCCTACGGCACCGACAACCTGGCTTCGGCAGGGCTCGGCGAGAGCGTGTGGTCCGTGCAGATCGTGGGCCGGTGCGAGGCCGTGGAGCCGACCGAGGCCCACCGGGAGCTGTTCGGGCCCGCGCCGCGGTTCATGGACGGCGAGCCCTTCGACCCGGTCCATCTGAGCATCGCGCCCCAGTTCTCCACCGTCCATTCTGCGGACGATGCCATGGAACGCCAGTTCCGGAGCACCCTGTGACTGTCCCGTGATCGAAGACGACTGTCTGTGACAAACCCGAGGTCAGAGGCCTGTCTCGTGCCCTAACATCTGGCGCGTGCCGCGCCTATCTGCACCACCCCCGGTGTCTCACGCGCCCCCTCTGGGCGCCCTCCTCCGCCAGTACGCCGCCGGGTCCGCGCTGACCTGCGACCCCGTCGAACAGGGGCTGCTCAACCGCGGATACCGGCTCCGCACCACCCGCGGCCGCTACTTCCTCAAGCACCATTTCGACCCCGAGACCGCCAACCCGGTCGCGATCGCCCGCCAGCACCGGGCGACCCAGCGTCTCGCGGACCTCGGCGTCCCCGTCGCCCCGCCGCTGACCGGCACCGACGGGCGCACCGTCGCCGTCATCGGGGGCCACGCGTACGCGCTGCACCCCTGGATCGACGGCCGGCACCGGCACGGCGGCCAGCTCACCACGGAGCAGTGCGCGCGGCTGGGGGCGCTCCTGGGCGTCGTCCACGCGAGCCTGGAGCGGGTGATGCCGACGGAGGGCCGCGCCGCGGCGAGACCGACCGGCGTCACCGGGGCGACGGAAGGATCGGCGGGCGCGGGAGGCTCGGCGAGGGCCGGAGGCTCAGCGAGGACCGGAGGCTCAGCGAGGACCGGATCGGGAGGCTCAGCGGCGGCGGAAGGGGTGGATCCGGCCCGGGGAGCCGACCCCGCCGACACCTTCGCGCTCATCGACCGCCTGCTCGCCCAGGTGCGCCGCCACCGCCCGTACGACGCCTTCGACGAGCTGGCCCGGCACCGGCTATTGGAGCGGCGCGCCCTCTTGGAGCGGCATGCCGACCGACGGCCCCCGCAGGGCGGCTCGGTGGGCTGGGTGCACGGCGACTTCCACCCCTTCAACCTGCTCTACCGCGACGGCGAACCGGCCGCGATCGTCGACTGGGACCGGCTGGGCGTCCATCCCCGCGCCGAGGAGGCCGTACGCGCCGCGGTGATCTTCTTCGTACGTCCCGTCGGCGCCCTGGACCTGGCGAAGGTGCGGGCCTACGCGCGCGCGTACCGGCGTACCGCGGGCGCGGGCCCCGCCGAGCTGGCGGCCGCCGTGCACCGGGTGTGGTGGGAGCGCCTCAACGACTTCTGGATGCTGCGCTGGCACTACGAGCGCGGCGACACCCGCGCCGATCCGCAGTTCCCGGCGGCCTCGGCGCTGGCGGTGTGGTGGACACGGGAGTACGACGCGGTGTGCGAGGCGTTCGCGGGCTGATCGCCGGCACCGGTCGGGGGAGACACGGCGGCCGGGGCGCGAACGCCGCGACCGGGGGGAGGGAAACACCACGCGCGCGTGGCGCCCGTTTCGGGCTTCACGCGCGCGTGGAGGGCGTTTCCGTCGGTGTCCCTCAGGGGTTCTGCGAGCTGCCCTGGCTGTCGCCGCCGCCGATGACGCCGTCCGTCGGATCGGCCGGCGTCGTCGGAGCCTGGCTCTCGGTCGCCGGGTCCGAAGGCGTCGTGTCCGTCGGCGTCGTGTCCGTGGCCGTGTCCGACGGCTGGTTCGAGGGCTGGCTGCTGTAGCTCGGGGACGGCGTGTAGGACGGCGTGTAGTCCGAACCGCCGCCCGAGCTGGTGTTGTCGTCCGTGGAATTGTCCGTCGCGGTGTCCGTGGGGCTGTCGCTGGGACTCGCGCTGGTCTCGTTGTCCTTGGCGGACGGCGTGGTGGTCGGCGAGTGGGTCGTACCGCTCCCGCCGCCACCGGTGTCACCGGTCTTGTGGAGCGCGAGCGCGACACCCGCCGCGATCGCGATCACCGCGAGGACCGCGAGGATCCACAGCTTGCCGCGACCGCTGCCGTGGTTGCCGTGCCCCTCGAAGCCGCCGTCGTCCCCGCCGCTGCCGTACGGCGGGATGATCGGCGCCGGGATCTGCGTGGTACCGGACTCACCGGGATGCGGCAGCGCGGTCGTACCCGCGAAGCCGGACGCCGACGTGTGGAACCCCTCGTGCATGGCGACCGGGCCGGTGTTCCAGGTGCCGGTGTGCCCGCCCTGGTCGTACAGCATCTGCAGCCCGTACTGGACAAGGCCGCGCATCTCCTCGGCGGTCTGGAACCGGTCGTCCGGCTCCTTCGCGAGAGAGCGCATGACGAGCCCGTCGAGCTCCGGCGGCGCCCCCTGCGCGACCTCGGACGGGGGTACCGGGATGTCCTGGACGTGCTGGTAGACCACCGACAGCGGCGTCTCGCCGGTGAACGGGGGCCGCAGCGCGAGCAGTTCGTACAGCAGACAGCCGGTCGCGTACAGGTCGGAGCGGTGGTCGACGGCCTTGCCGAGAGCCTGCTCCGGGGAGAGGTACTGCGGTGTGCCCATGACCATGCCGGTCTGGGTCATCGTGGACTGCGCGCCGTGCAGGGCGCGCGCGATGCCGAAGTCCATCACCTTCACCGCACCGGTGTTCGTGATGATCACGTTCGCCGGCTTGATGTCGCGGTGCACGATGCCGTGCTGGTGCGAGTAGGCGAGCGCCTCCAGGACACCGGACACGATGATCAGCGCCTGCTCGGGCCCGGGGGCCTCGGCGTTGATCAGCAGGTCGCGGATCGTGCGGCCCTCGACGAGCTCCATCACGATGTACGGCACGGTCGCGTGGCCGACGACGTCCTCGCCCGAGTCGTACACGGCGACGACTGCGTGGTGGTTGAGTCCGGCCACCGACTGCGCCTCACGCGTGAAGCGGGCCTTGGACACCGGGTCCTCGGCCAGGTCGGAGCGGAGCAACTTGACCGCGACGGTGCGCCCGAGGCGCACGTCCTCGGCCGCAAACACCTCGGCCATGCCGCCCCGGCCTAGTCTGTGGGTCAGCCGGTATCGGCCGTCCCCCACAAGTCCGCCATTACCCCACATCTCCGGCGCATCTGACATACCGCCGCCAGTCGCCTCGGGGTCGGACGGGCCCTGAGCGCGCTGCTGCTGTGCCATCAGTCCTCGCCGTCGTTTCTGCCCGCGGTCTGCGCGGTGGTTGTTACGGTCTCCGTCGGGCCACGCTACAGGCTTCGCGCAAGGCTCCGGCCCGAGATGGAAGTGAGATGGACCGGCCATGAAACCTGTCCAGGGTGTCGGCGTGCAAATTCTGTGTACCGCTCGCACGGCACCTGTAACGCTTCCGCGACGCTTCCTTCGCAGACGGTCACGGAACGGGCACCGCGCTTGACGTGTCAGTGCCCTACGGCAGACTTGGCCGGGAATCAGCCAATCGATCAACGAGACACAGATCGATCACAGCACGGACTCAGACGGATTCAGACGGATTCAGTACGGATCACGGCGCAGTTCACCGCGCAGTTCACCGTGCGGATCACCACACGACCGCGCGGAGCGCGCGCAGGACAGCTCGCAGCACAGGCAGAACAATCCGCGCCAATGGGGGACGCAGAACATGAGCCAGGACGGCGCACAGGGCCGGTACGCGGGACGCGCGGTCGCCGGCGGCCGCTACCAGCTGCGTGATCTGCTCGGCGAGGGCGGCATGGCCTCGGTGCACCTCGCCTACGACTCGGTGCTCGACCGCCAGGTCGCGATCAAGACACTGCACACCGAGCTCGGCCGCGAGCAGGCCTTCCGCGAGCGCTTCCGCCGCGAGGCCCAGGCGGTGGCGAAACTCACGCACACGAACATCGTCTCGGTCTTCGACACCGGCGAGGACGAACTGGGCGGCATGACGACGCCGTACATCGTCATGGAGTACGTCGAGGGCCGCCCGCTCGGCTCCGTGCTCGACCAGGACATCGCGCAGTACGGCGCCATGCCCGCCGACAAAGCCCTGAAGATCACCGCGGACGTCCTGGCGGCCCTGGAGATCAGCCACGAGATGGGCCTGGTCCACCGGGACATCAAGCCGGGCAACGTGATGATGACGAAGCGCAACGTCGTCAAGGTGATGGACTTCGGCATCGCCCGCGCCATGCAGTCCGGCGTCACCTCGATGACGCAGACCGGCATGGTCGTCGGCACCCCTCAGTACCTCTCCCCGGAGCAGGCGCTCGGCCGGGGCGTGGACGCCCGGTCCGACCTCTACTCCGTCGGCATCATGCTGTTCCAACTGGTCACCGGGCGGCTGCCGTTCGAGGCCGACTCACCGCTGGCCATCGCGTACGCGCATGTCCAGGAGGCGCCGGTCACGCCCTCCTCGATCAACCGCTCGCTGCCCCCGGCGGTGGACGCGCTGATCGCCCGCGCGCTGAAGAAGAACCCGAACGAGCGCTTCCCGAGCGCCGAGACCATGCGCGACGAGTGTCTGCGGGTGTCCCAGTCGCTGCAGGCCGCCGCGCCGAGCATCGTGCCGGGGGCCAGGACGTCGAGCGGCGCGGGCGTCGGCTCGGCCGTCTTCCCGCCCGTGGACCAGGCGATGCCGGCCCCGGGTCCCGTGCAGACGCCGTACCAGCCCAATCCCTATGGCGCGCCGACCCCGCCGCCCGCGCCGTCCCAGGCGTACGGGTATCCGCAGCAGGGGGGCTACCCGACGCCGGGGGTCCCGGCGTACGCCCCCCAGCAGGGCATGTCGACCCCGCCGCCGTACCACCTCACGCCCCAGGCCCAGACCTCCGTCCCGGGCGGCCCGGGCGGTTCCGGTGGCCGCAAGGGCAACAAGGCGGTCGTCGTCGGCTCGATCGTGGTCGCGCTCGTCGCGATCGGCGGTCTGATCACCGCCCTCGCGCTGAACAACAACGGCGGCGGCGACCAGGGAGGCGGCGGCAGCAGCCCCTCGCCGTCCGTGGTGGCGGGGCACAAGGGTCCGGACACGTCGAAGACGATCGACAAGGAGAAGTGCACGTCTCCTCAGGAGTCGTACAACGACCCGAACAAGATCAAGATCCCGGACTTCCAGTACAAGAACCTGTCGTCCGTGAAGTCCTGCTTCCAGGCCGCGGGCTGGCAGATGAAGATCAAGCACGTCGACGAGAACACCTACGGCCAGGACACGATCATGGATCAGTTCCCGTCCGCGGACGAGGACGTCGATCCCAAGAAGATGCCGGAGATCGAGCTGAGCGTCTCCACGGGCAATCCGTCCTGAACCGCCACACATAAGCCCCATAACACTTATGAGCGCCCATAGCGCGCACAAGTTCCCATAAGGCGGGCCCGGCACTTCACGTGCCGGGCCCGTTTCGTGAGAAGGGGTCGCCCAGGGCTACAGGTACGGTCCGCCGGAGCGGCCGCCCGCGCGCGGGTCCTCGTCACCGTCCAGGCCGCCGACACCCGGCGGGAGCGCGCGGCGCATCTGCTCCAGTTGGGCCCTGGCCGCCATCTGCTGGGCGAACAGAGTCGTCTGGATCCCGTGGAAGAGGCCCTCGAGCCAGCCCACCAGCTGGGCCTGCGCGATGCGCAGCTCGGCGTCACTGGGGGTCGCGTCGTGCGTGAAGGGCAGCGAGAGCCGCTCCAGCTCCTCGACCAGCTCGGGCGCCAGGCCGTCCTCCAGCTCCTTCACGGAGCTGGCGTGGATCTCCTTGAGCCGGACCCGGCTCGCCTCGTCCAGAGGCGCGGCGCGCACCTCTTCGAGAAGTTGCTTGATCATGCTCCCGATACGCATGACCTTGGCGGGCTGTTCGACCATCTCTGTCACCGGGACCTCGCGGGAGCCCTCGTCTCCGGTGCCGCCGAGAGCCATCCCGTCCTGGCCCACGACCAGAATCTGGGGGTTCTCCGGCGACCTTTCGTTCCTCGGCATCTCCATGCCGCCATTCTCTCGCACACCTCCACCCCATCACGGTGGTGCCCCCCATGAAGCGTGATCCACCGTCCAGGTGACCGCCGAGATGCCGGGAAGGAGGGGTCATGTGAGGCTTGCCCCATTGATCATGGGACTCCTCACCGGGAGGGGGTCACCCACGTGACTCCACGGCTCACCGCGCTCCGTGTGCCCGGACTGCTGCTCGTCCTGACGACCGGCGCGGTATCCCCTTCGTACGCCGTCTCACGCGCCGTCCCGTACGCGGTGTCGTACGCCGCCGATCCCGCTCCGAGCGCCGGCGCATCCCGCGCGGGGAGCAGCGCGGGCCAGGGCCGTACGCGTCCGGGGCGCGAGGATCCCTCGGCGCCGGACGAGGACGGGAGCGGGAGCCGCGAGGACACCGTGCCGACGTACACGGACCGCGACCCCGCCGGGGAGAACGCCGCGTCGGACCGCCCGGAGGCGACCGGTGCACCCGAGCCGTCGCGGCCCGCGGCCGTGCCCGTCCAGCACGACGAGGTCGGCCCGGCGACCGCCCCCGAACCGGTCCTCAAGATCCTGCCCCTCGGCGGCGGGCTGATCCTCATCGGCCTCGGCCTGGGCCTCGCCTTCCTCGCCCTGCGCCTGCGACGCGGCTGAGCGGATCGCCCGGGCACCCGGACCGGGTCGCCGGGGTTCGGTGTCGCGGTCGTTGCCGGGGACGGCTCCTCGTCCCCTTCCAGTCCCTTCCCAGTCCTTGCCTAGTCCTTGCCGGGGACGACGAGGAGGACCTTGCCGATGTGGCCGCTCTCCTCCAGGACCTGGTGCGCCGTCGCCGCCTCGCTCATCGGCAGCTCGCGGTCGACGACCGGCCGTACATGGCCGGAGGCGATCAGCGGCCACACGTGCTCGCGCACCGCCGCGACGATCGCCGCCTTCTCGCCGAGCGGGCGGGCGCGCAGCGAGGTGGCGCTGATCGCGGCACGCTTCGTGAGGAGCGCGCCGATGTTCAGCTCCCCCTTGGCGCCGCCCTGCAGACCGATGATCGCGAGCCGTCCGTTGACCGCGAGGGCCCGCACGTTCCGGTCGAGGTACTTGGCGCCCATGTTGTCGAGGATGACGTCGACGCCCGAGCCGTCCGTGGCCCGCTCGATCTCCTCGACGAAGTCCTGCTCGCGGTAGTTGATGAGGATGTCCGCACCGAGCTCGGCGCAGAAGTCGAGCTTCTCCTTGGTACCGGCCGTGACGGCGACCTTCGCACCGACGGCCTTCGCCAGCTGGATCGCCATGGTGCCGATGCCGCTGGAGCCGCCGTGCACGAGCAGGGTCTCGCCCGGGCGCAGGTGGGAGACCATGAAGACGTTGGACCAGACGGTGCAGGTCACCTCGGGCAGCGCGGCCGCCTGCCTGAGGTCCAGGCCCTCGGGAACGGGCAGCAGCTGTCCGGCCGGGACGGCGACCTTCTCGCCGTATCCGCCGCCCGCGAGCAGCGCGCAGACCTCGTCGCCGACGGCCCATCCGGAGACTCCGGGGCCGATCTCGACGATCCGGCCCGAGCATTCGAGTCCGGGGTACGCGGAGGCGCCGGGCGGCGGGTTGTAGAAGCCCTGCCGTTGCATCAGATCGGCGCGGTTGACGGCGCTGGCCACTACTTCGACGAGAACTTCCCCGTGACCGGGAACGGGGTCCGGCACATCCGTCCACGTGAGCACTTCGGGGCCGCCGGGCTGGGTGATCGTCACTGCCTTCATGAAGCTGACGCTACCCCTGTCACACGGTGAGAAGCCCGCGGGCACCGTCCGCGGCGCGCTGCCACGGCGCTCGGCCCGGCGGACGACGACGAGGGTGGTCGCATGGTCCCGGCACGCTGGGTGGGTGTCCGCGGAAGTCCGAGGATTCAGCCCCGAGGATTCAGTCCTGTGGCAGCGGTCGGCTGTGCGGTGCCACCTGGGTGCCGCGCGTGACCCGCACGATGGTGATGAGCCGGTCCGTCAACTGGAGCTTCCCGATGGCCGGATCGTCGTAGCCGAGCACGCGATGCCCCCGTACGACACTGACCACCAGGTCGTCCGTCTCGCGTACGCCCTTGCCCACCTCGGCCTTGACGACCGGCCGTTCCACGATGTCGAGCCCGCTGCCCTGCTGGATGAGGTCTTCCATGACCATGCCGGCGCTGGGGCTGAGCACGGAGAGCCCGAGGAGTCGTCCGGCCGCGCTGGCACTGGTGATGACGGCGTCGGCGCCGGACTGCTTGAGCAGTGGCGCGTTCTCCTCCTCACGCACCGCGGCGACGATCTTCGCCTCCCGGTTGAGCTGGCGTGCGGTCAGCGTGACCAGCACGGCCGTGTCGTCGCGCTGGGTCGCGATGATGATCTGCCGCGCCTTGTGAACCTCGGCCCGCATCAGCACATCACTGCGGGTCGCGTCCCCGACGACCCCGGCATACCCCTCGGCCGTCGCCGCGTCGACCGCCTTGGCGCTGGGGTCGACGACCACGACCTGCTCCTTCTTCAGCCCGGTCGCACAAACGGTCCGCACCGCCGACCGCCCCTTGGTACCGAACCCGACAACGACGGTGTGGTCGCGCAAAGTCGCCCTCCATCAGTTTCCCGAAAGCACCTTATGAGCAGGCCCGTCCAGCCGGCACCGACGACCCACACACCGGTGGAGCTCATTGCTCTGCCCTCTGTCCTCAACCGTCGACCGTATCCGGTCGGCGCCGCGCGATCCCCTCGGTCGACGCGCCCTCAGCCGCCGCACCACCGAACCGCCCTGTGAGGCTTTGGCTAATCTTCATCGAACAGAACCTCACCCGGCATACGCCCGAAGCCACCCAGCAGAGGGGCGTGCCGGGTTCTGTGGTTCAACACCGGTGCAGCATCGTCCGAGACCATGGTCACCACGCCGGCCGGCTGGATCACCGTCGCAGGGGGCAAGCGATGAACGACGAGAAGCAACCACCCTCCAGGACCGGGAGGTTCTCGATTCTCCGGTCTCTCTGGTACCGGTCACGGGCCGAGGCTCTGGACGATGCCGAGGCCGGACGTTCGATCACCATGCCCATCGAGAGCGGCGTGCCGCCTCTCCAGCAGGTTCTACGGCGCTTGGCCATGGCCCTGTTGGTGCTGGCCGTCACTACGTTTCTCGTCTGGTTCGACCGGGACGGCTACAACGACAACTCGGACGGCAGCGTCGACTTCCTCGATGCCGCGTACTACGCGACCGTCACCCTCTCGACCACCGGGTACGGCGACATCACCCCGGTCAGCGACGCTGCCCGGCTCACCAACATCCTGGTCATCACCCCGCTGCGCGTCCTCTTTCTGATCATCCTGGTCGGGACCACGCTCGAAGTGCTCACCGAGCGCACCCGCCAACAGGTGCGGGTGCATCGCTGGCGCTCCCGCATGCGGGATCACGTGGTCGTCGTCGGCTACGGGACCAAAGGCCGGCACGCCATCGAGACGCTTCTGGGGCAGGGCATCCCCAAGGACAAGATCGTTGTTGTCGACCCGCAGCGGAAGATCGTGGAGGCCGCCGGCACCGACGGGCTGGTTTCGGTACTCGGAGATGCCACCCGCTCCGACACCCTTCGAAAGGCCGAGTTGCAGAGTGCCGCCCAGGTGATCGTTGCCCCTGAGCGCGACGACACCGCGGCATTGGTCACCCTCACCGCGCGCCAGCTCAACAAGCGCGCGACCATCGTCGCCGCGGTGCGGGAAGACGAGAACGTACCGCTGTTGAGGCAGAGCGGCGCCGATACGGTCGTTACCAGCTCCAGCTCCGCAGGACGTCTCCTCGGTGTGTCCATGGCCAGCCCTCATGCCGCAGACGCTTTGGAGGACCTGATGACCTCCGGAAGTGGACTGGATCTCGCGGAGCGACCGGTGACCAAGGACGAGGTTGGTCGATCGCCTCGGGAGTGCACGGATCTGATCGTGGCCGTCGTACGCGGGAACGCAGTCTTCGACTACTCCGAGCCGCAGGCCGCGACCCTCCAGGCCGGAGACCGTGTGATCTCGATCAGGCAGTCAGTATCCAGCAGCTGATCAGGCAAAACGTGACCGTGGCGTTGTGCTGCGTGCAAGTGTCGGCTCGTCATGACGTCAACATTCACGGCCAAAGTTCTGGGAGACCAAGCTCTGATGACCTTTACCAGCCGGACCGGCCGCCTGGCATGCGTCGCCGTGCTCTCCGCCACCGCGGTCGCAGGGTGCACGAGCAGCCACACCACCGCGTCCGGACAGGGCAAGTCGAGCGCACCCGCTCACACCAGCGCCCCCACCCCAACGACGGCGGAGACCACGCATCCGGCCACTGTCCCCGCGGACACGGTTTCCAAAGCGCCGAATCTCGCTCAGGACGACATCAAGACCGTGGCGTCCGCCGCCTCCGTCACAGGCAGCGCCGCATATCCCCTCAAGGGCGGAGTCCTAGCGGGCAAAACCCTTGCTACCGCAGTGAACTGTGAAGGCAAGGGGACCCTGACGGTGACCCTGAAGCCGACAGGATTCAGCTTCCCGCTGCAATGCGAGGACGGGAAAGTCAGTCCCATCTTCAACGAGATCGAGCTGCCCGAGAGGCACAAGAGCGCATACCTCCAGTTCACCGTCTCCTCGATGGCCATCAAGTGGTCATTCGCGGCAGGCTGGGACCCGCACCCTCCAAAACACGAGGATGCCGACGGCTCGGCGTGAAAGTTTCACGTGAAACACTCCCCGATCCGGCTCACCGTCCGGTTCATGCCCCACTCGTCTCAGGCATTCCCCATACCGGCCCATGCCCAGGGCAGATCGAGGAGTTCCAGCTCCTGACCCGGACGGGCGCCGCCGGGCGGTACGACCGCGAGGGCGTCGGAAGCCGCGATGCCCCGCAGCATGGCCGGACCGTTGTAGTGCAGCGGCATGGCCCGGTCGGCACGCACCACGACGGGGATGAGCCGGGTGTCGTACGGGTGACCGTGGACCGCTTCCCCGAGGGGCAGCGTGTACGGCTCCGGGGCCACCCGGCCTGCCAGGATGCGCAGGAGCGGCTCGGCGAGCGTCAGCAGGCCGGAGACGGCCGCCAGGGGGTTGCCCGGCAGGCCGACGAGGTGCTGGTTCTCCTTGGTGCGGGCCAGGACCATGGGGTGACCCGGGCGGACCTTGACACCGTCCACGAGGAGTTGGGCGCCGATCCGGCTCAGGGTGGGGTGGACGTGGTCGACGGGGCCCGAGGCGGTGCCCCCGGTCGTGACGATCAGGTCGGCGTCGGAGCGGGTGATCGCCTTGTGCAGGGCTTTGGCGTCGTCGCCCAGCCTGCGTACCGCGAGGACCTCGGCACCGAGCGCGCGCAGCCAGGGCGGCAGCATCGGGCCGAGCGCGTCCCGGATCAGGCCCTCCTGGGGGAGCCCCTCGGTGAGCAATTCATCACCGAGGACGAGGACTTCGGCGCGGGGACGGGGGACCGCGGTGAGCGTGTCGTATCCGGCGGCCGCGGCGAGGCCCAGCACGGCGGGGGTGACCAGGGCGCCGGCCGGCAGGAGCTGGTCGCCGCTGCGGCACTCCTGGCCACGGGGCCGGATGTCCTGCCCGTGCACGGTCTCCCGGGTGGCGTGCAGCCGCCCCTTGTCGTCGAGGCGCCCGTGCTCGCTGCGCAGCACGGCGGTGGCGTCCTGCGGGATGCGCGCGCCGGTGGCGATCCGCACCGCCTCTCCGTCGATGAGCGGCTCCGGCTTCGCGTGGCCCGCGAGTACCCGCTCCTCGCGGAGGTCCCAGGGGCCGGGTCCGGCGACCGCATAGCCGTCCATCGCGGAGGTGTCGAAGGAGGGGAGGTCGGTGAGCGCGGCGAGCGGGGCGGCGAGGACCAGGCCCAGGGCCGCGTCCAGGGACACGGAGACGGGGGCGCGCCGCGGGACGGAACGGGCGGCCCGCTCGGCGGTCGTACGGGCCTGGGGCCAAGGGGTGGCCTTGTGCCCGTCGCCCTTGCCCTTGGCGCCGGCGGGGGCGTGGGTGCGGTTCTCACCCTCCGATGTGGGCGCGGGGACCGCGGGGGTGCCGTGGCCGTGCCGGGGGTCGGACGCGCCTCGGGGGTCCTTGACCAAGGCCAGGGCCTCCTCCACGTCGAGGTCGTCGGCGTCCTGGCCGAGGGGCCTGGCGCGGGGCGCGTTCATCCGGCGTCGGGGGTCGGCTTGGCGTCTGAGGTCGGCTTGGCGTCGGGGGTGTCCTCGGCGGCCCAGCGGAGCGCGAGCGCGGCGGCCTTGCGGGATGCCTCCGCGACGGCCTCGGGGCCTCCCCCGGCCTGTGCGGCGGCGTACCCCACGAGGAACGTGGTCAGCGGCGCCGCGGGCCGGGCCACACCGTGCGCGGCGTCGCGGGCCACGTCGAGCAGGAGGCCGGTGTCGACGTCCAGGTCGATGCCCAGCTCGTCCTTGACTGCGGAAATCCATTCATTCAACACGTTCCCATGCTCCCTGATGCGGGCCCGGGCCGCGGCGATGTCGTCCCAGGTGTCGCAGTCGAAGGACGCGACGGGGTCGGAGATGCGGGTGAGGTCGAGCGCGGCGGTGAGCCGCCGCAGCGGCAGCCCGGTGACTCCACCGTGGGCGGCGGTGAGCGCGGCCAGCTCCCGGCGCAGGGCGTCCGCGCGGTAGGCGGCCACGAGCGGCTGGTCGCGGCCGTCGGGGTCGGTGAGCAGCACGCCGTCGGGTTGCGCCGGGCCCTTGGGGGCGTCGCCCGTCCGCAGGGCGTCCAGCAGGCGCCCTACCGTCGCCCGGTCCAGGAACGGCAGGTCCGCGGAGAGCACCACGACGTGTTCCGCCGAGGTGTGACGCAGGCCGGCGTCGAGCGCTGCGAGCGGTCCCCCGCCGGGCGGGTCCTCGCGCGCCCACTCCACGGGCCATGCGGTCTCTCTGGGCTCGGCGACGACCACCGTGGTGGTGGCGGTGGCGCAGGCGGCGAGCACCCGGTCGAGGAGCGGGCGCCCGCCCACGCGCAGACCGGGCTTGTCCGCGCCGCCGAGCCGGCGGGCTGCGCCGCCCGCGAGGACGACGGCGTCGTACGGGGCGGCGGGGCCGGGGGTCCCCGGTGGCTCGGACGCGGTCATCCCCCGAGTATGCGTGCCGCCGCGATCACAGGGAACGCAGGAGCACCGCCGGCTGTTCGACGCAGTCGGCCACATGACGCAGGAAGCCGCCCGCCGTGCCGCCGTCACACACCCGGTGGTCGAAGGTGAGCGAGAGCTGGACGACCTGGCGCACGGCCAGCTCGCCCTCGTACACCCAGGGCTTGGGGACGATCCGACCGACGCCGAGCATGGCGGCCTCGGGGTGGTTGATGATCGGCGTGGAGCCGTCGACGCCGAACACCCCGTAGTTGTTCAACGTGAAGGTGCCGCCCGTGAGGTCCGCGGGCGTCAGCGTGCCCGTGCGTGCGGCCTCGGTCAGCCGGGCGAACTCCGCGCTCAGCGATTCCGCGTCGCGCGTGTGGGCGTCCCGGACGACGGGGACGACGAGACCGCGCTCGGTCTGTGCCGCGAAGCCCAGGTGGACGTGGTCGAGGCGGACGATCTCGCGGGCTTCCGTGTCGACCGTGGAGTTGAGCTCCGGGTAGCGGGCCAGTGCGGCGGTGCAGATGCGGGCGAGCAGAGCCAGCAGGGAGATCTTGGGACCGCCGGTGGCGTTCATCGCCCTGCGCGCTTGCAGGAGTTCGGTCGCGTCGGCGTCCACCCAGCAGGTCGCGTCGGGGATCTCGCGACGGCTGCGGGAGAGTTTGTCGGCGACCGTGCCGCGGATGCCGCGGAGGGGGATGCGGGTGCCGGCCGTGGCAGGCGCCGGGGCGGCGGGGGCGGGTTCGGGGGTGTGCGGGGCGAGCGGGGTTTCCGGCTCCAGGACCGGGGTGCCGGCCGAACGCAACGCGTGCTCCACGTCCGACCGCAGGATCAGCCCGTCGGGGCCGGAGCCCACCAAGGTCCGCAGGTCCAGGCCGCTTTCCCGGGCGAGCCTGCGGACGAGCGGGGAGATCACCGGCACGGGGCCCTCGGCGCGTGCCGTCGTCGCGATGTGGTCATGGGCCGGCCCGGGCTCCCGCGCCGGGGCGCCCGGGTGGTTGTCGGCGGCGGAGTGGTGCGCGGGCCGGGTCTGCGTGTGCGCCCCGGGCGGAGTGGTCGTCCCGGCGGGCGGGCGTACCCTTCTGCGTCGCGCCGGTGGCGCCCCGGTGCCGTACCCCACCAGCACGTTGCCGGAGCCCTCGGTCTCTTCGCCGGAGGACGGCGCGCCGACCGCGACGGTCAACAGGGGGGAGCCCACGGGCAGTTCCGTGCCCTCCTCGCCGAAGCGTGCGGTGACCACGCCTCCGTAGGGGCAGGGGACCTCGACCATCGCCTTGGCCGTCTCGACCTCGACGACGGGCTGGTCGACGGCTACGACGTCGCCGACCTCCACCAGCCAGCGGACGATCTCCGCCTCGGTGAGGCCCTCACCGAGGTCGGGGAGCTTGAACTCGAGCACCTGGGCCATCAGCTGTCCGCCTCCCATTGCAGACGCCCCACGGCGTCCAGGATCCGGTCGACGCCGGGCAGGTGGTGCCGCTCCAGCATCGGCGGCGGGTACGGGATGTCGAAACCGGCGACGCGCAGCACCGGCGCCTCCAGGTGGTGGAAGCAGCGCTCGGTGACGCGGGCCGCGATCTCGCCGCCCGGGCCGCCGTAACCGCCGGCCTCGTGCACGACGACCGCGCGTCCGGTCCGCCGTACCGATGCCGCCACGGTCTCGTCGTCGAAGGGCACGAGCGAGCGCAGGTCGACGACTTCGAGGTCCCAGCCCTCGGCCCGCGCCGCCTCGGCCGCCTCCAGGCACACGGGCACGGACGGCCCGTACGTGATGAGCGTGGCGCTGCGGCCCGGGCGTCGCACCACCGCGCGGCCTATCGGTTCAACGGCCGGTGGCTCGTCGGGGTTCCAGGAGTCCTTCGACCAGTACAGGCGCTTGGGCTCCAGGAAGACGACCGGGTCGTCGGAGGCGATGGCGGCGCGCAGCAGCCCGTAGGCGTCGGCGACGGTCGCGGGGGTGACGACATGGAGCCCGGGGGTCGCCATGTAGTACGCCTCGGAGGAGTCGCTGTGGTGCTCGACGCCGCCGATGCCGCCGCCGTACGGGACACGGATGGTGATCGGGAGCGGCATGGCGCCGCGGGTGCGGTTGCGCATCCGTGCCACGTGGGAGATCAACTGCTCGAACGCCGGGTAGGCGAACGCGTCGAACTGCATCTCCACGACCGGCCTGAGCCCGTACATGGCCATGCCGACGGCTGTCCCCAGGATGCCCGCCTCGGCGAGCGGGGTGTCCGTGCAGCGGTCCTCGCCGAACTCCTTGGCGAGCCCGTCGGTGACACGGAAGACGCCGCCCAGGGTGCCGACGTCCTCGCCCATGACGTGGACGGTCGGGTCGGCGGCCATGGCGTCGCGGAGCCCGCGCGTGAGGGCCTGCGCCATGGTGGCGGGTTTGAGCGCGACAGTGGTCATCGGGCCGTACCCTCGGCCTCGGCCTCGGCCGCGAGCTCGGCGCGCAACTGCGCCTCCTGCTCACGCAGTTGAGGTGTGGGCTCGGCGTACACGTGGGCGAAGAGGTCCATGGGGTCGAGCACCGGGTCCTGGTTCATGCGGGCGCGCAGGTCGGCGGCCATGGTCTCGGCGGCCTCGCGGGCCTCCCGTATGCCGTCGTCGTCGAGCAGGCCGCGCTCGGTCAACTCGTGCTCCAGGAGGGCGATCGGGTCGTGCGCCCGCCAGGTCTCGACCTCGGCGTCGCCGCGGTAGCGGGTGGCGTCGTCGGCGTTCGTGTGGGCCTCCATGCGGTACGTCACGGCCTCGACCAGCGTCGGACCGCCTCCCGCGCGCGCGTGGCGCACGGCGTCGCTCAGGACCTCGTGCACGGCCGCCGCGTCGTTGCCGTCGACCAGCCGGCCGGGCATTCCGTAACCGACGGCCTTGTGGGCCAGGGAGGGGGCTGCGGTCTGCTTGGCGAGCGGGACGGAGATGGCGAAGCCGTTGTTCTGGACGAGGAAGACGACCGGGGCCTGCCAGACCGCCGCGAAGTTCAGCGCCTCGTGGAAGTCGCCCTCGCTGGTGCCGCCGTCGCCGACCAGGGCGAGCGCGACCACGTCGTCGCCCTTGAGGCGGGCGGCGTGCGCGAGGCCCACGGCGTGCGGGAGCTGGGTGGCGAGGGGGGTGCACAGGGGTGCGATGCGGTGCTCGTGGGGGTCGTAGCCGGTGTGCCAGTCGCCGCGCAGGAGGGTGAGGGCCTGGACGGGGTCGAGGCCGCGGGCGACGGCGGCGAGGGTGTCGCGGTAGCTCGGGAAGAGCCAGTCTCGCTCCTCCAGGACGAGTGCGGCGGCGACCTCGCAGGCCTCCTGGCCGGTGCTGGAGGGGTAGACGGCGAGGCGGCCCTGCTTGGTGAGGGCGGTGGCCTGCGCGTTGTAGCGACGGCCGCGCACCAGTTCCGCGTACAGGCGGCGCAGCAGGCCCGGGTCGACCTGCGCGGCGGCTTCGGTGCCGAGGACGCGGTGGGGCAGCGCGTCGGGCAGCAGCGGCGCGGGGTCGGTGCGGGGCTGCCAGGCGGGCGGCGGCGTGGGCCGGTAAGCGCCTCGCTGCTCCATGACCGTCATGACGGCACCTCCTCGTGGGAGCGGCTTGGGCGCTGCACGGGTGTGAGGCGCCTCACCTACCGATTGTTCGGTCGTCGGCACATTTTGGCTACAGGCACCGCCAGGCTGTGGACAAACGGTTCTGCACAGCCTGAGATGGACGCAGTACGTCCATGGTAGGGAGGCGGGGGGACATGGCACCTGAACAAATGGCCGAGCCGCCGGAGGCCGGCCCCGTCCCGCCGCCCGCCCGTCCGCTCGACGCCATCGATCAGGACATCCTGCAGATGCTCCAGGCGGACGGCCGCGCCTCGATACGCTCCGTGGCCGAACGGGTCCATGTGTCCCGCGCCAACGCCTACGCGCGGATCAACCGGCTCATCGAGGACGGCGTGATCCGCGGCTTCGGGGCGCGCGTCGACCACGAACGCGCCGGGCAGGGCACGTCCGCGTACATCACCCTCAAGATCGTGCAGAACTCCTGGCGCACAGTCCGTGAGCAGCTCAGGGTGCTGCCCGGCGCCTCCCACATCGCCCTCGTGGGCGGCGACTTCGATGTCCTGCTCCTGGTGCACACCCCCGACAACAGAGCCCTCCGCGAACTGGTCCTCACCCGCCTCCAGGCCATCCCCGAGGTCCTCAGCACCCGAACACTCCTGGTCTTCGAGGAGGAGGACCTGGAGCCGGAGGGGTGACCGAGCCCGAGGGGTGACCTCCGTGCCGGGGGCGGCCGAAGCGTCACGCCTCGTTCCGGAGCCCTCCGAAGACCAGCTGCGCCACCGCGTCGGCGATCTCGCGTTCGTCCATGCCCCGGCTGTCGGGCCGGTACCACTCGACGAGCGAGTTGATCATTCCGAAGACCAGTCGGGTCGCGAGGCGGACCTCGATGTCGCCGCGTACGTCCCCGTCGGCGGCCGCGGCCTTCAGGAGTTCGGCCACCTGGTGGTCGAACTCGCGGCGCCGCTCCAGGGCCCAGCGCTCGGTGCCCGTGTTGCCGCGCACGCGCAGCAGCAGGGTCACGTACGGCAGTTCCGCGGTGAGTACCTCGACCATGCGCCGTACGACGTACTCCAGGCGCTCCACCGCACGCCCCACGCGCGCGTGCTCCTCGTCGAGGATGGCGAAGAGGCCGTCCAGGGCCCGGCTGACGGCGCGGCGCAGCAGCTCCTCCTTGCCCGTGACGTGGTGGTATATCGACGACTTGGAGATGCCGGCCGCCTTGGAGAGGTGCTCCATGGAGGTGCCGTCGTAGCCGCGTTCGTTGAAGACCTGGACGGCGACGGAGAGCAGGCTCTCAGGGGTGTACGTGTCGCGCTTGGCGGTGGTCATGAGGTTCCCTCGCGCTTCTCGGTGGCGTACGCGTGGCGGTAGAGCGCGAGAGAGGGCGCGTAGCGCCCGGAGGGATCGCGCTGGTGCAGGTCGTCCAGAAGGGAGCAGGCCCAGCTCCGGCCGAGCCTGCGGCTCCATTCGAAGGGGCCCAGGGGGTAGTTGACCCCCAGCCGCATCGCGGTGTCGATGTCCTCCTCGGTGGCGACGCCCTTGGCGACGGCGTCGTGCGCAAGATCGACGATCCTCGCCACCGTCCGGGCGACGATCATGCCGGGAACGTCCCCGATGACGCTGACGGTCTTGCCCAGCGCCTGGAAGAGGCCGACGGCCTCGGAGAGGGTCTGCGGGGCGGTGTCCTGGGAGGCCGAAAGGGCGATCCTGGTCGCCCGGCGGTAGTCGAGCGCCAGGTCGAAGTAGACGACGTCGCGGAACTCGACCGACGTCTGGCCGTCGGCGAGGACCAGCTGGCCGCCGCTGGGCAGCACCAGCCGGGTCCCGTGGTCCTCCTCGTCCTCGCGAACCTGGATTCCCGCCTCGCGGATCAGCGTGAGCAGTTCGGAGGCCGGACCCAGATCGCCCTCGGCGACGACGTACGCGGGCGCCTGCGCCTGCTCCGCGGTGTGCGGCTCGGGACGCTCGGCGTCGGCCCCGTGGTCGTACCAGCCGTGCCCCGTCTTGCGGCCGAGCCGGCCGGACTCGACGAGCCGCCGCTGGGCGAGCGAGGGCGTGAAGCGCACGTCCTGGAAGAAGGACTGCCACACGGAGTGCGTCACGGACTCGTTGACGTCCTGGCCGATCAGGTCGGTCAGCTCGAAGGCCCCCATCCGGAAACCGCCGGACTCGCGCAGGACGGCGTCGATCGTCGCGGGGTCGGCGGCCTGCGCCTCGTACACCGCGAAGGCCTCGGCGTAGAAGGGCCGGGCGATGCGGTTGACGATGAAGCCGGGGGTGTCGGCGCAGGCGACCGGTGTCTTCCCCCAGGCGCGTGCCGTCTCGTACGCGCGCGTGGCCGACGAGAAGTCGCTCGCGTACCCGGAGACGACCTCCACCAGCGGCAGCAGCGGCGCCGGGTTGAAGAAGTGCAGTCCGACCAGACGGCCGGGGTTGCGCAGGGCGCCGCCGATGGCCGTGACGGACAGGGACGAGGTGTTGGTGGCGAGCAGACAGTCGTGCTCGACGATGTCCTCGAGCTCGCGGAACAACTGCTGTTTCGCCTCGAGTTGTTCGAGCACCGCCTCGATGACGAGCGCGCAGTCCGCCAGCTCGGCGAGGCTGTGCGCGGGGTGCAGCCGGGCGCGTGCCGCGTCCCGGTCGGCGGCGACGAGCCGGTCCTTCTCGACGAGCCGGTCGAGACGCGCGCCGATCGCTTCGGCCGCCGCGTCGGCACGCCCGGGAACCGTGTCGAAGAGCCGCACGGGGTGGCCCGCGACGAGCGCGACCTGGGCGATGCCCTGGCCCATGGTGCCGGTGCCGACGACGGCCACGGGGCTGTTGAGGTCGAGTGCTGTCATGTGCGCGATCCTCCCGCACGGGGTTTTCCACAGATGCGGCGGACCCCCTTGTCCCGACCGATCGTTCGGTTACTCTAACTCTGTCCGGCTATTTCTGCCCAGGTCATGAGCTCAGCGAAGAGTTCTTGAGACGAGGAGATGGTCCCGCATGGCCGCCGAACTGACCGCGCACGAGCTGACCGCCCAGCACCGGCCCACGCTCGACCAGGCACTGGAAGCGATCCGTACGCGCGCGTACTGGTCCCCGCACCCCGAGCACCCGAAGGCCTACGGGGAGAACGGCAGCCTGAGCATGCCCGAGGGCAAGGCCGCCTTCGACGCCCTCCTCGGCAGCCGCCTCGACCTCGGCCAGCCCGGCACCGACGACTGGGTGGGCGACGAGATCTCCCCGTACGGCATCGAGCTGGGCGTCACCTACCCGCACGCAGACGTCGACGTGCTGCTGCCCGCCATGCGGGCCGGACAGCGGGCCTGGCGCGACGCGGGCGCGGAGATGCGCGCGATGGTCTGTCTGGAGATCCTCAAGCGGATCGCCGACCGCACGCACGAGTTCGCGCACGCGGTCATGCACACCAGCGGCCAGGCCTTCATGATGGCGTTCCAGGCGGGCGGCCCGCACGCGCAGGACCGCGGCCTGGAGGCGGTGGCGTACGCGTATGTGGAGCAGGTCCGCACCCCCGACACCGCGGAGTGGACCAAGCCCCAGGGCAAGCGCGACCCGCTCGCGATGACCAAGCGGTTCACGCCGGTGCCGCGCGGCATCGCGCTGGTGATCGGCTGCAACACCTTCCCGACGTGGAACGGCTATCCGGGCCTGTTCGCCTCCCTGGCCACCGGCAACGCCGTGCTCGTCAAGCCGCACCCGCGCGCGGTGCTGCCGCTCGCGCTCACCGTCCAGGTCGCGCGCGAGGTGCTCGCCGAGGCGGGCTTCGACCCGAACCTGGTGGCGCTGGCCGCCGAGCGGCCCGGGGAGGGCATCGCCAAGACCCTGGCCGTGCGCCCCGAGATCCGGATCATCGACTACACCGGGTCGACGGCGTTCGGCGACTGGCTGGAGACCCACGCCCGCCAGGCGCAGGTCTACACGGAGAAGGCCGGCGTCAACACGGTGATCGTGGAGTCGACCGACGACTACAAGGGGATGCTGTCCAACCTGGCCTTCTCCTTGTCCCTGTACAGCGGCCAGATGTGCACGACCCCGCAGAACCTCCTCATCCCCCGCGACGGCATCCGTACGGAGGAGGGCTCCAAGTCGTACGACGAGGTGGTCGCCGACCTCGCCCGGTCGGTCGACGGACTCCTCGGGGACGACGCGCGTGCCAACGGGCTGCTGGGCGCGATCGTGAACCCGGACGTCAAGGCACGCCTGGAGGCCGCGGCGGGGCTCGGCGAGGTCGCCCTCGCCTCACGGGAGATCGCCAACCCGGAGTTCCCGGACGCGGTCGTCCGCACCCCGGTGATCGTCAAGCTCGACGGCGCGCGGAAGTACTGGGAGGGTGCCGACGACGAGGCCGCCTACATGAACGAGTGCTTCGGACCGGTGTCCTTCGCGGTCGCGGTCGACTCGGCGGGGGACGCGGTGGAGCTGCTGCGGCGGACCGTCCGGGAGAAGGGGGCGATGACCGTCGGGGCGTACACCACCGACGAGGTCGTCGAGGAGGCCGTGCAGGAGGCCTGTCTGGAGGAGTGCGCCCAGCTGTCCCTGAATCTGACGGGCGGCGTGTTCGTCAATCAGACGGCGGCGTTCTCGGACTTCCACGGGTCGGGGGGCAACCCGGCGGCGAACGCCGCGCTGTGCGACGGGGGCTTCGTGGCCAACCGGTTCCGGGTGGTGGAGGTCCGGCGTTAGGACCCGATCCGCAGGACAGGCCCTACTGCCCCTGCGAGGCGCTCCAGTGGAACAGCGTCATGGCCACGCTCGTCGCCAGGTTGTAGCTGGAGACCTGGGGGCGCATCGGGAGCGACACCAAGTGATCGGCACGAGCGCGCAGGTCGGTGGAAAGGCCGCTGCGCTCGGAGCCGAACGCGAGCACGGCGTCGTCCGGGAGCTTCATTCCCCGGATGTCCTCGCCGTCCGGGTCGAGGGCGAACACCGGCCCGGACGGCAGCTCGGCCACCGTCAGCCGCTCCACGGCGGTCGCGAAGTGCAGGCCCGCCCCGCCCCGCACCACTGTGGGGTGCCAGGGGTCGAGGGTGCCGGTGGTGACGACGCCGGTGGCGCCGAAGCCGGCCGCGAGGCGGATCACGGCACCGGCGTTCCCGAGGTTGCGCGGTTGGTCGAGGACGACCACGGGGGCGGTGCGGGGCGTGTGGGCCAGCGCCCGCAGATTGGCCTCGCGGGAGGGACGTACCGCCAACGCGGCCACCGCGGTCGGGTGCGGACGCGGGACGAGGGAGCGGTACGTGGCCTCCGGGACCTCCACCAGGAGAGCGTCCAGGGTGTCCCGTACGTCCGGGGCCAGCTCGTCGGTGAGGGCGAGCGCCGCCTGCCGGTCGCCGGTGACCGCCACCAGGACCTCGGCCCGGAAGCGCACGGCGTGCTTGAGGGCGTGGAAGCCGTCGAGCAGGACGGAGGTGTCGGCGAGGCGGCGCCAGGCGCTCACGGGGTCCTTCATGCGGTGAAGCCTACGTGCGGGTCCTCGGCCGGCTCCGGGGTGCGCGGCTCCTGAGCGCGCTGACCCGGCAGCCTGCGGGCGCCGGGCGGGAACAGTCGTCCACGCGCGCGTGCCGCCCATCCGCCGAGGCGCCGCAGGAACGACGTCGGCAGGAACACCGCGTCGGCGGCGATCATCGCGAGCGAGAAGAACGGCAGCCCGAGGACCACGGCGATCACGGCGTGCTCGGTCATCATGGCGGCCAGCAGGACGTTCTTGACGCGCCGGTTGATCAGAGTGAAGGGGAAGGCGACCTGCACGGCGACCGTCCCGTAGGTCACCAGCATCACGATCGTGCCGTGTGAGGCCAGCAGGTCGGACAGCGCGGGCCAGGGGGAGAAGTAGTCCAGGTGGAGCGGGTAGTAGACGGCGGTGCCGTCCTGCCAGCGCGAGCCCTGGATCTTGTACCAGCCGGCGGTCGCGTAGATCAGACACGCCTCGGCCATGATCACGAGCAGAGCCGCGTTGTGCACGGCGTTGGCGATCACATCGAGCAGGATCCGAGGCTCCGCGGCGCGCGCCTGGCGGCCGACGGCCCACCACAGCGCCTGGACCGCCCACAGCCCCCAGAAGACCAGCAGCCAGCCGGGGCTGAGCCGTCCCACGCCCGTCGCCGCGGCCAGCAGCAGGCCGAGCGCCGCCCACAGGACGAGACCGACCCGGTCCCGGGCCCCGGCCCGCGGGAGGTCCCCACGCGCGCGTGCCTCCCGCGCGAGCCGGGCCCGCCGGGCGTCCAGCGACCACACCTGTCCACAGCGCGTGAACACCAGATAGATCGCCATCAGGTGGATGACGTTGTCGCCGCCGTCCCCCATGAAGATGCTGCGGTTCTGCAGCGAGAGCACGCCGACCATGAAGAGCACGGACATCGTGCGGGTCCGCCAGCCCACCAGCAGCAGGAGAGCGGAGAGGACGGCCAGGGTGTAGACGATCTCGAACCACACCTGGCTGTCGGACCACATCAGGATCGTGAAGGCGTGGTTGTCCGCGACGAGCCGCTGGGCGAGGTCCCACTTCCACGGTCCGTCGGGGCCGTACATCTCCTGGCGGTGCGGAAACTCGCGCAGTAGGAAGAGCAGCCAGGTGGCGGCGAAGCCGATGCGGATCACGGCCGTCTGGTACGGGCCGAGGGCGGCGTCGGTGACCCGGGCGATACCGCGCGAGATCGACACTGCGATGCGGTTCATCGGGCGCTCGCCTCCGTCCGCGCGTCCGTCACGTCCTCCTCGGGAACGGTCCACCAGGGCAGCTCGCGCAGGACGGGCGTGTCGGACACCTGCTCCTCGCTCCATTTCGGGGGCGGCACGTTGGTGGTACGGGAACGGACCTGGACGCTTTCGACGACCGCGCCTTTGCCGCCGGCCCCCTCACGGTCGAGACGCAGCACGACGACCCGGCGCAGATAACGCTGGGAGAGGTCGCCGCGCAGGCCCACCGGGCGGTTCTGGTTGTCGTGCGTGCCGGTGTAGAAGTCCCAGGCCCGGCGCAGTTCGTTCTGCTGGGTGTGGCTCGGCAGCGGATTGCCGTCGATCGCCGCGCCGTCCAGCCCGGACAGGTCGTACCAGCCGGTCTCGGTGCTGCCACCGTCCGCGCCGCGGACCCGGGCACGGACCTGGACGTCGATGTTCTGCTGCAGCGGGTTGGGGGCGAAGAGCTTCCAGTTCTGCTCGAACTCCGGGTAGATCCAGTCGTCGATCGCCCGGCCGTGCTGCTTGGTGACCGTGTTCGAGGGCGCGACGTGCAGGAACACCATGCCGAGGTGCACACAGGCGACAACCGCGACGACCGCGAGGGCGAGGGCGGCGACGACCTGGGAGCGGAGGGGGAGGGACGCTATGCCGGTGGGGGCGGGGACTGGAACGGGGGCGGGGGTGGGGGCGGGGGTGGGGGCGGGGGTGGGGGCGGGGGGATCGACAGCGGATGCCTGGGGGACGGGTTCCTGGTCCGTGGAGGGGGTGCTGTCAGGGGTGGAACCGGCGGAGGCGGGGCCCTCGGGCAGGGAGCCGTCAGGGCCGTCCGGCAGGTGCCGGGCCTTCGAGCCCTCGTCGTACTCGTCCATTCCGCCCCGATTCCCGATCCCGGTCCGATTCTCGCCGCCGGGCCGCGCGGCGCCGTGACACCTGCGCGCACCACACCGCGGCGTGCGCACGGGAACGGTACTCACGCCGGACCGCCAGGCACAGCCCCATTCGGCACAGTGCGCACAACAGCGACACAACAGCGACCCCGAGGTTATCCACAGCGGTGGACACCCTACGGCCGCCCGCCCGGGTACGTGACATGACAAACCGAACGATCGGTCGGCCAGGGCGGCGGGGCTTCCGCGGTCGAACCGTTCCCTTCTTGTAGAACCTGTTCTATCTTGACGCTCCGTCAGATCCGGTGTCCGCCGGGTCGGTGGGTCGGTGCGTGGGAGGACAGGACCGTGGACTTCACCTTCACCGAGGAGCAGCAGGCGGCGGTCGAGGCGGCGAAGGCGGTGTTCGGTGGGGTCGCGCCGGACGGAGTGCCCAGTCCCGCGGTCACCGCGGGCGCCGTCGCCGACGACTTCGACCGGGCGCTGTGGGCGAGGCTCGCCGATGCGGATCTGTTGAGTCTGTTGCTCGCCGCGGAGTACGGCGGGGCCGGCCTCGACGCGATCGCGCTGTGCCTGGTGCTGCGCGAGGCGGCGAAGGTGCTGGCGCGGGTGCCGTTGCTGGAGAACACTGCGGCGGCGGTGGCCGTGCAGGCGTACGGCGGCGAGGAGCTGAAGGCGGAGCTGCTCGCGCGGGCGGGCCGGGGCGAGGTCGTGCTGACCGTCGCGGCGAACGGGCGGACCGGGCACGACCCGGCCGAACTCGCCGTGACCGCACGGCGGGACGGTGACGCGTGGGTGCTGGACGGGGTGCAGACGGCGGTTCCGTGGGCGGAGAACGCCGACTTCACCGTCGTACCCGCGCACACGGGCGGCGGCCGGACCGTCCTCGCGCTGGTACCCCGGGTCCATGAGGGGGTCGTCCTCGGTGAGCAGATCTCCACGACCGGTGAACGGCTCGGCGAGCTGCGCCTGGAGTCCGCGCGGATCACCGCCCGGGATGTCATCGAAGCGGACGGGGCGTGGGAGTGGCTGCGGGAGCTGTTGGCCACCGGGACATGCGCGCTGGCGCTCGGGCTCGGCGAGCGGGTGCTCGGGATGACGAGCGCGTACACGGGCAAGCGGGAGCAGTTCGGGTTCCCGGTCGCCACGTTCCAGGCCGTCGCCGTACAGGCCGCCGACCGCTATATCGACCTGCGGGCGATGGAGGCGACGCTGTGGCAGGCCGCGTGGCGGATCAGTACGGGGGCGGGGGGTGCGCTTCCCGCCTCCGGGGACGTGGCCGTCGCCAAGATCTGGGCGTCGGAAGGGGTACGGCGGGTCGTGCAGACCGCGCAGCATCTGCACGGGGGGTTCGGCGCCGACGTCGACTACCCGCTGCACCGGTACCACGCCTGGGCCAAGCAGCTTGAACTGTCGCTCGGACCGGCGGCGGCGCACGAGGAGGCACTGGGGGATCTGCTCGCGGCCCATCCCCTGGGCTGAACCCCCACGCCCGCAGCGCGTCTTCGCCTCTCCGGGCGTGGGCGAGCCCCGGGCAGCGGTGGGACGCCGCGCGGCGTGATGATCGCCGCTGGGCAAAGGCGGGCGCGGGCGTGAACCCCTGCGGGTGGCTCCAGCGGGCGTGAACCCCTGCCGGTGGCTCCAGCGGGCGTGAACCCCCGCCGGTGGCTACAGCACGAAGCCGGGGGTGCCCTTGTCGTCCACGACCGGGCGGCCGGCGGCGGCCCAGACCTGCATGCCACCGTCGACGTTCACGGCGTCGATGCCCTGCTGGACCAGGTACATCGTGACCTGCGCCGAGCGGCCCCCGGAGCGGCAGATCACATGGACCCTGCCGTCCTGCGGCGCCGCCTCGGTCAGCTCGCCGTAGCGTGCGACGAACTCACTGATGGGGATGTGCAGCGCCCCCGCGGCATGGCCCGCCTGCCACTCGTCGTCCTCCCGGACGTCCAGCAGGAAGTCTCCGTCCGCGAGATCCCCGACCTCGACCGTGGGCACACCAGATCCAAAACTCATGCCCCCGACGCTACCCGACCGCGCGGGCGACCCGAAGCCCCACCGGACAGGCCCTTAGGGCGTCCGGCCGATCATGTCGCAGACGCGCACGGCCAAGGCCCCGTCGCTTTCGTGCGACTTGATCGGCCGGACAGGCCCTAGCCGACCAGCCGGGCCAGCTCCTTCTCTCGCTCGTCGACCTGGGCCAGCAGCTGCTCGGCGATCTCTTCCAGCAGCCGGTCCGGGTCCTCCGGGGCCAGCTTGAGCATGGCGCCGATGGCGCTCTCCTCCAGCTCGTGGGCGACCAGGGCGAGCAGTTCCTTGCGCTGGGCGAGCCACTCGAGGCGGGCGTAGAGCTCCTCGCTGCGGCTCGGCTTCCACTCCTCGGGCACCGGGCCCGCCGCCCACTCCTCGGACAGCTCCCGCAGCAGGGCCTCGTCGCCACGGCTGTACGCGGCGTTGACCCGGGCGATGAACTCGTCGCGCCGCCTGCGCTCGTCGTCGTCCTGGGCCAGGTCGGGGTGGGCCTTGCGGACCAGCTCGCGGTAGAGCTGACGAGCCTCCTCGCTGGGGCGCACGCGCTGCGGGGGGCGTACGGGCTGGTCCGTCAGCATCGCCACCGCCTCGGGGAACAGTCCCTCGGAGTCCATCCAGCCGTGGAAGAGCTCCTCGACCCCGGGCATCGGCATGACCCGCGCCCGCGCCTCGTCCGCCTTGCGTATGTCCTCCACGTCCCCGGTGCGCGCGGCGACCGCCTCGGCGATCTGCGCGTCCAGCTCGTCGAGCCGCGAGTACATCGGGCCGAGCTTCTGGTGGTGCAGGCGCGAGAAGTTCTCGACCTCGACGCGGAAGGTCTCCACGGCAATCTCGAACTCGATCAACGCCTGCTCGGCCGCCCGCACGGCCCGCTCAAGCCGCTCCTCGGGCCGGGCCTGCGCCTCGGGCGCCGCCTCCGGCGCGGACTCGTCGTGGTCATCCGCATCCCCGGCGCCCTGGGGCCGGGCATCCTCGGCCTGGGTACGGTCGGACTCGCTGTGCTCGGCTTCCGGGGTCGTCACCCGACCAGACTAGGCCACGGCCCCGTACGACTCGCGGCCTTCCCCCGGCCGGGGCGGCTCACACCCCGAGCTCCGCCGCCACCCGCCCTTCCCTGACCGCCGTGACCAGCTCCGCGTGGTCCGCCTCCGTACGGTCGGCGTAGGCCACGGCGAACGAGGCGATGGACTCGTCCAGCTCCTCGCTCTTCCCGCAGTACCCGGCGATGAGCCGGGGGTCGGCGGTGTGGGTGTGGGCGCGGGCGAGAAGGGCGCCGGTCATGCGGGCGTAGTCGTCGACCTGGTCGGCGGCGAGGGCGGCGGGGTCGACGCTGCCCTTGCGGTTGCGGAACTGGCGTACCTGGAAGGGGCGGCCTTCGACGGTGGTCCAGCCGAGCAGGATGTCGCTGACGACCTGCATGCGCTTCTGGCCGAGGACGACCCGGCGGCCCTCGTGCGGCACCTCCGGTATGGCGTGGCCGGCCGTCGCCAGGTGCGGGAGCAGCGCCGAGGCGCGGGCCTCCTTCACCTGGAGGACCAGGGGTTCGCCGCGGTGGTCGAGGAGCAGCACGACGTAGGAGCGGGTGCCGACGCTGCCCGTGCCGACGACGCGGAAGGCGACGTCGTGCACCGCGTACCGCGCGAGGAGGGGGAGGCGGTCCTCGGAGACGGTGGTCAGGTAGTGCTCCAGCGAGGCCGCGACCGCCGCCGCCTCCGCGTCGGGTACACGGCGCAGCACCGGAGGCGCGTCCACGAAGCGGTGGCTGCCGTCCTCCGTCGGCTGGGTCGACTTGGCCGCGAACCGTCCGCTGGTGTTGGCCCGCGCCTTCTCCATGACCCGCTCCAGCGTGCCGAGCAGGTCGTGGGCATCGGCGTGGGAGACGAGTTCCTCGTCCGCGATGGCGTTCCACGCGTCCAGTACCGGGAGCTTCGCGAGCAGCCGCAGCGTGCGTCGGTAGGCACCGACCGCGTCCTGGGCGGCCTTGCGACAGGCGTCCTCGTCCGCGCCCGCTTCCCTGCCCGCGAGCACGAGCGAGGTGGCGAGGCGCTTGAGGTCCCACTCCCAGGGGCCGTGTGCCGTCTCGTCGAAGTCGTTCAGATCGATGACCAGGCCGCCGCGCGCGTCTCCGTACAGGCCGAAGTTGGCCGCGTGGGCGTCGCCGCAGATCTGGGCGGCGATGCCGGTCGTGGGGGTGCGCGCGAGGTCGTAGGCCATAAGGCCGGCCGAACCGCGCAGGAAGGCGAAGGGGGTGGCGGCCATCCTGCCGACCCGTATCGGAGTGAGCTCCGGGATCCGGCCGAGGTTGGACTCCTCGACGGCGGTCACCGCGTCCGGGCGGCCGGCGTCGAAGGTCAGCTCCGCGTGCGCGGCGCGCGGCACCCGTCGGCGCAGCGCCTTGCCCGCTTCCTTGGGTGCGGCCTGCACGGGCCGGCCCGCGAATCCGCGCACTCCGAAGACCCCGGAGATCCTGGACGCCTGTCGGCCCTGCTCGCTCTGGTGGTCCTGTTCGTCCTGATGGTCCTGCCCGCCCGGCCGGCTCCGCTGGTCCTGCTGCGCCTGATCCGCTGCACCAAGATCCGTCATACCGACTGCCTCCCCCGTCACGCACGAACATCAACTCGTGATGACCGTACCGCCGGTGGCTGAAACGCGTCAGACCCTGTGGACAACTCCCGGCCTGTGGAAAACGCGGCCCCTCCGAATCAGCCCCGGTTCAGGGTCACTTGCGGAGTTCGCCCGGGCACGGCGGGCTCCCCGGCAGGTGCTTCTCCGCCCAGGTTCCGAGTTCCACGAGCGCGGGTTGCAGTGCGGCGCCCGCCTCCGTCAGGCCGTACACGACCCGCAGCGGAGGGCCCTCGTCGACCTCGCGGACGACCAGCCCCGCCGCGCCGAGTTCCGTGAGGCGGTCGGAGAGCATCCGTTCGCTGATGCCGGGGATCGCTCTGCGCAGGTCGGAGAAGTGCGCGGGGTGCGGCAGCAGCACGGCCACGACCAGGCCGGTCCAGCGCTTCCCGAGCAGTTGGAAGACGCGGGCCATGCCGTCGTCGACCCTCTGGCACGGCCCTGCGTCATGAGTCCCCGGCTCTGGCATGGGTCCAGGGTACTGTGTTCCCGTGAGGGGATGAAAAAAAGTAAGTAGCTGTGTTATCTCTAGTCCAGTACAAAAAGTTCGCCCCCTTCTCCTGGAGATTCCCCATGGCCACCCTCCTGCACGTCGACTCGTCCGTTTTCCCGGGCGCAGCCTCCGCCTCCCGCACGGTCACGGACGCGTTCCGCAAGGCCTGGGAGGAGCAGCACCCGCAGGGCACCGTGATCTACCGCGACCTCGCCGTGAACCCGGTCCCGCACATCACGGCCGACGCCCACACCGCCGGTTTCGCCCCCGCGGACGCGCACACCCCCGAGCAGGCCGCCGCCTTCGCCGAGCGCCTGACGTTCATAGAGGAGCTGGAGCAGGCGGACGCGATCCTGATCGGCGCGCCCATGTACAACTTCACGATCCCCTCGACCCTCAAGGCCTGGCTGGACCAGGTGATCCTCATCGGCCGTACCGCCATGAGCGAGGACTCGAAGGTCAAGGGCACCCCGGTCACGGTCGTCGCCAGCCGCGGCGGCTCCTACGCGCCGGGCACCCCGCGCGAGGGTTACGAGTACGTCCAGAACTACCTGGAGGCGATCCTGCGCGACACCCTCGCCCTGGACGTCCACGTCATCGTCCCGGAGCTCACGATGGCGCCGCACAACCCGGCGATGGCCGACCTCATCCCCCTTTACGAGGCCTCCCGCGCCAAGGCCGTCGACGAGGCGGTCACGAAGGCCAAGGAGTTCGCCGAGCGCTTCGCCGCGTAGCCCCTCTGGGGGAAGGCCGGGCAAGCCCCGGTGCGCCCCTGACGACGCACCATACGTGACGCACCATACGTACTGTCGCGATCCGTACTGTCGCGATCCGTACTGTCGTGCGGCCGTATGGGCCGCCGAATGCCCACTGCCGCGGGGGATGGATCGCAGCGGGCATCCGGCGGCGGTACCGGGGGGACAAGCGGGCCGAGCGAGCCGTGCGGGCTACTTGAACGCCGGAAGGCTGCGGCTCACCCAGCCGGAGAAGGGGGTGGCCGGGCGGCCCAGGACCTTCTTCACATCGGGGCTGACCCGCTGCTCGGCGGGGAGCGGGGCGCCGAGGATGTCCAGGGTGCCGGGGATGACGTCCTCGGGCATGAACTGGGCCATGTGGGTGTGGGCGGCCTCGCGGGTCAGTTCCACGAAGGTCACTTCCTCACCGATGGCCTCGGCGATCACCTCGGCCTGGGCACGCGGGCTGACCGCTTCGGGGCCGGTCACCTCGTACGTACGACCGGCATGGCCGTCCTCGCGCAGGACGACCGCGGCGACCGCGGCGATGTCCGCGGGGTCGACGACCGGCAGGGCCACGTCACCGAACGGGGCGAAGACCGTGCGGTCGGCACGGACCGACTCGGCCCAGGCGAAGGCGTTGGAGGCGAATCCACCCGCGTGCAGGATCGTGAAGTCGAGGCCCGAGCCGCGGACGGCCTCCTCGAACTCGCGCAGCCTGCCGTGCGAGGCGGAGTCGGGGCGGGTGGCGTTGATCTGCGAGGAGAGCAGGACCACCCGCTTGACGCCGGCGTCCCTGGCGGCGGCCAGCAGGTCGGTTGCGGCCTCGCCGTAACCGAGCAGTTCGCCGGCGAGCAGGATGAAGAAGGCGTCGGCGCCTTCGAGGACCGGCCGCATGCTCTCGGCGCTGCCGAGGTCGGCCTGGGCGTGGCGGACACCGTCCGCCGGGGAGGGCAGCGGGCGGCGCGAGACCGCCACGACCTGCTCCCCCGCCTCGGCGAGCGCCTCGATCAGCGGACGGCCGACATTTCCGGTGGCTCCAGTGACGACAATCATCAGAAAAGACTCCCTAGTGCGTTAAACCGAACCAGTAATCAGCAGTCATTGGCTTCATTGGCGTGGGGCATGGCATGGCGCATGGCGCGGGGCATGGTGTGGGGATGGTCTGGGAAATCCGCCGGTCATCCGTGGTTGGCGGCCATGACAGGGACGCTAACATCCTCCGTATAGTAGGTACCTACAGGAAAGTGGCTATCCAACTGGGTCTCTTCCTCGCGGCCGCCGTACACCGCGGTGAGCGAGCGACCCAGCCGTACGAGCGACTCCCGCGCCTCCGGCGGATCGAGCACCTCGACGCGGCTGCCGAGACCGGCCAGTTGTGCGGCGAGCACCTCCACCGACGGACCGTCGGCCGTGAACTCGACCCGCCCGTCGTTCTGGGCCTCGCCCGTCCGCAACCGCCCGCCCAGCAGTTGCCGCAGTACCGGCAGGGCGTCGCGGTCGGCCCGCGCCCGTACGGTCGCCGCGGTCAGCCGCTGCTCCACCTCGGCGGCCAGCTCCCGCCAGGCGGCGGCGAGGTCGAAACCCTCCGGGCGCCGCACCGGCTCACCGGTGCGGGTCGCGGAGGTGACCCTGCTGAGCCGGAAGGTGCGCAGTCCCTCCTCGGTCCCGGCGACGAGGTACCAGCGGCCGGCCTTCGAGACCAGGCCGAGCGGGTGCACCGTACGCTCACCGGGAGCCCGGTCGGGATGGGCGTAGCCGAGCCGGACCTGTTCGCCGTCGAGCACCGCCCGCTCCAGGGTGTGCTGGTGGGGGCCGCCGCCGCCCGCCGTGCGCGACCAGTCGACACCGTCGATGAGGATGGCCTTGGCGGCCGCCTCGGCGTGCGGCCGCATGGGCGCGGGCACCGCCCGCATCAACTTCCGTAACGCGGCACGCAGTTCGGGCGAGGCCGACAAGGGGCCCGCGGCCAGGAACAACGCCCCGATCTCCCGCGAGGTGAAACCGGTCAGATCGGTGCGGGCGCCGCCGACCAGGCTCCAGCCGCCACCCCGGCCGCGCTGCGAGTAGACGGGGACACCGGCGGTGGTGAGGGCCTCCAGGTCACGGCGCGCGGTGCGCTCCGACACCTCCAGTTCCTGGGCCACCTCGCGCACGGTCACCCGCCCGCGCGCCTGGAGCAGCAGCAGGGTCGCCACCAGACGGTCAGCCTTCACAGCAACCGGCCCCCTCCGAGATTCTGAGATCTGAGATCTGAGATTTTGAGATGCTTTGAGCCAATACATCTATTTTCAGCAAGATCTGATGAGGCTTCAGTAATAGGCCACAAGATGACCTGTTTGACGTCGACGATGAAGACATGACTCAAGACATGGCTGACAGCACCAATCCCCCCGCCAACCCGCCCACCGACCCCCGTGGCGGCCTGTTCAAGGCCGTCGAGCTCACCGGACGTACGCTCGCCGCGCTGCGCCCCGAGCAGTACGACACCGTCACCCCGTGTCCCGACTACTCGGTCCGTGACATGGCCAACCACGTGGTGTCCGTGCTGCGCCGGGTCGCCGTCATGGGCGCGGGCGGCTCCTTCATGAGCGTTCCGCACTTCGCCCAGGACGTCGCCGACGGCGACTGGGCCAAGGCATGGGCGGAGGCGACGAAGGAGTTCGACGCGGTGTGGTCGGACCCGGCCGTACTGGGCCGCCAGATCGGCCTGCCCTGGGGCCCGGTTCCCGGGGTGGTCGCCTCGGTGATCTACACCAACGAGTTCGTGCTGCACGCCTGGGACCTGGCGAAGGCGACCGGTCAGAGCCCCGAGTGGGACCCGGAGATGCTCGCCGCGCCGCTGGCCAACATGCACCGGGCCGTGCCCGCGGAACCCCGCGGCGGCCAGGTGCCGTTCGGCCCGGTGGTGGAGGTGCACGAGGACGCTCCCGACATCGACAAGCTGGTGGGCTGGTACGGACGTCGTCCCTGACGAGGCGACGCGGCAGACGATCGAGCGGGCGGGCCGCCGGACATCGATCCGGCGGCCCTTCCACATGTCCGGGTTCATGAGTCATCCGGGTTCATGAGATATCCGGGTTCACGAAGCGTCAGGCTCCGATGCCCTGGGCGAACTTGAAGTAGCGGTACGGGTCGTACTTCGCCTTCACGACCTTCAGCCGCGCGTAGTTCTCGGCGTAGTACGACTGCCGCCAGTTCGGCAGCTCCGCGTCCATCCAGTTCTGGTACGTCTCGCCGTTGGACAGCGGGTCGATGGTGTCGAACCCGTGGTCGACCCAGCTCGTGGCGACGGCTTTGGTCTCGGCGGTGACCTGGGCCGGGTCGTTGATCAGGACCCGGTAGTTGACGGAGAAGAGCGAGTCACGGTGCACGTACGCCGTGTCGGTGCGGGCCGGGTCGTTGGCCGCACCTCCGAAGAAGTGAAAGTCGAGGTACCGGGCCTGCCCGGCCTTGCGGTCGGCGTCGAAGGCCGTCACCACGTTCGCCCAGTCGCTCTGCGCGTAGGGCGCGCTGCCCAGCCGGGTCCGCTCCAGACCGAAGGCCGGCCGGGTGAGCACCCCGCTCGGCGACTTCCCGGCGCGCTGGCACTGGTCCTGGGTCAGAGTGCTGCAACCGAAGATCATCATCATGACCTGCTGGTACGTCATCACCGCGTCCTGGCGGGCCGTCACCGCGCCGGTCAGCGACAGCAGCCTCGCCGCTTCCGAGGCCAGTTCGGCCGGGGTGCCGCGGGAGGCGAGGAAGACGTTGAGCGCCGGTACGGTGCCGGGCGCCGCGTCGGCCTGGACGAGGTAGGCGCCGCCGCCGATGGTGCGGGGGGCGTCCACCAGCCACTGGCCCACGCCGTGCAGCACGTCGGCCGCGCGGTCGTACGGGAAGATCAGGTTGCTGATGGCCATCTGGTCGCCCTGGTGCGGGGTGACCGTGAAGCGGGTGACGACGCCGAAGTTGCCGCCACCGCCGCCGCGGATCGCCCAGAAGAGGTCGGGGTGGCTGGTCGGCGAGGCGGTCACCACGCAGCCGTCGGCGAGGACCACCTCGGCCGAGGTGATCGCGTCGCAGGCCATACCGGTCGGGCGGGTCAGGAAGCCGAAGCCGCCGCCCTGGAGGAAGCCGCCGGCCGACACGGTGGGGCAGCCGCCCTCGCTGACCACCAGGGCGTGCGGGGCGAGCGCGTTGAGTATCTCGACGTTCTTGGCGCCGGGGCCGATGTCGACGGTGCCGCTGCCGACGGTGATCGCGTTGAGCCGCGACACGTCGATGATCAGGCCGGGCGTGGTCGAGTAGCCGCCGAAGCTGTGGCCGCCACTGCGGACCGCGGACGGCAGTGCGTTGTCCTGGGCGAAGCGCAGCGCGACGGAGACGTCGGAGGAGCTGACGCAGTACGCGACGGCCTGCGGGTTGACCGAGTCGAACTGGCCGAGTTCCAGCTGCTTGGCCACGCCGTAGCCGGAGTCGGTGGGCAGCACCAGCTGTCCCTGGAGCTTGCCGGCGAGGGTGCTCCAGGGGGCGGAGGAGCCCGCGGAGACAGGGCTGTTGGGCAGGACGGCCAGACCGACGGCGGCCGTTCCCGCACCGATCAGTGCTCTACGAGTGATCACGGATGTCCCAAGGTTCTAGGAAACGGTGGATGTAGGTGGAAGTCAGTGGGGGGAGACGTAAAGGGAGGAGCAAGGGGGCCGGCGCCGGGCCCACGGGGGGAAGGTGGGCCCGGCGCCGGATCCGGGGGGAAAGTGGCTCTGTGAAGGCGGGCCCGGGAGGCGGGACCTTCGAGGGGGTGCCTTCGAGGCGGTGCCTTCGAGATGGGGCCGAGGTCAGGACACCTTGCGGCCGCGCACCCCCTGCTTGACGACGCCGGCCAGCATCGAACGGCCGAGGTCGCGCATCTCCTTGGGTCCGGAGGTGCTGGCCCACCACATGAACTTCATCATCGTGGGGGTGGTGGCCCGGAAGAACCGGAGGTCCTCGGGGCCCTTCCAGCCGAAGGGCGTGTTGACGGACTCGCAGTCGCGGATCGCCTCGAAGACGATGTCCGCGGCCTTGTCACCGTCGATCTCACCCGCCTCGTACCGCTCGCAGGTCTCGGCGGTGGTGTCGAAGAGGACCTTGAAGGCGTGGCTGTCCGGCCACCACAGGCCGGTGTAGGGCGCCTTCTCCATCTCCTTGAAGTGCCGGTCGTCACCGTCGAACTGGAAGTTCTGGCGCGCCATGATCTGGCGCATGGTGGCCGGCGTGGTGAAGCAGGCCCACACCCGGAACACCGCGTTCCACAGCCGGAAGTGGCTGAAGGCGATGTACGAGCTGTTGACGATCTTGTCGTTGTACTCCAGGAGCCCCTGCTCCAGACGCTCCACGTACTCGAAGCGCTCCTCCGTGAAGTCGTTCTCGCGCAGGGCGTCCAGGATCCGGTAGGCGAGGGCGTCGACGACCTCGAAGGTGTTGGACAGACCGCGCGAGTACAGCGGGTCGATGAAACCGGCCGCGTGCGACATCAGGCACCAGCGGGCGCCGATGGTGCGCTTGGAGGAGTACTGGAGGCGGTCGGTGGAGACCCACTCGCGGATCCGCTTGGCGCCCTCGAACTGCCGCTTCACCGCCGGGTACATGTCGAGGTAGTGGTTGAACTCCTGGTCCGGCGTCATGTCCTTCGGCTTGGGGTACAGCCGCTCGTCGAAGGTCAGGCCGACACTGCAGGCCGGGTTCTTGGAGTCCTTGTAGTTGTCGAACGGGATGATCCAGAACCAGCCCCGCTCGATGAGGTGGTGCAGGGTGCCGCCGTGGAAGGGCGACTCGGCGGGCGGGCGCAGCGCCTCCGGGTAGTTGCACACGTCGTCGTACGGCTTGATGCCGACGTAGTGCGTGAACAGTGAGCGCGCGTGGTGCTTGTGCCGGGGCGGGTTCTCGCGCAGGTCGAACTTCTGCGCGAGTGGGGAGCGGAAACCGCTCGCGTCGATCAGGTACTTGGCCCGGAAGACCTCGCCGTTCCTGCCGGTGATCGTGACGCCGTCGTCGTCGACGTCGAGGTCGGTGGCGAACCAGTTCTGGCGGAGCGTGCAGCCGTACTTGGCGGCGACGTTCAGGTAGTGCGAGTCCGTGTCCTGGCGGAAGAGGTGCACCGCCTCGGTGAGCATCTTCGGGATGACGAACATCGTCGCCTCGTGCGGGTCCGGCTCGCGGTTCGGCCGGTGCGTGACGAAGCCGAAGCTCTGCTTGCGGCCGTGCGTCGGACCGATGTGCTCGGTCACCGCCTTCACGTCCAGCATGTGCTTGATCTCGGGGACGTCGTAGCGCACGGCCAGAATGTGCAGCCACTCGACGAGCTGCGGGTTCTGGGACTCGCCGACGGCGAACCTGGGGTGCTGACCGGCGTCGATGAGCACCACGTTCGCGCCCTGACGGGCCAGGATCGCTCCCATGATCGAGCCCGCGAGGCCCGACCCCAGGATGGCTACGTCGCATTCGGTCCACTCGGCGGCCTTGTCGGCCTTCTTCGCTTCCTCAGCCTTGGTGGGCAAGACCGCACTCCTCTTTCTCGTTTCACGGACGGGTCGGATGGGTGGCGCGCGTCCTACTGGAGGGATTGGGATCAACCGGAGGGGTTCAGGCGGCGGTGCCGGGCTCGCCGAACCACTGGGCGAGCGCGTCGGTCAGGCCGTCCGTGGAACCGTCGGCGCCGACCCAGGCGATGTAGCCGTCGGGGCGTACGAGGAGGTCGGCGGCCGGGGCGGCGGCGTCGGGCCGGGTGGCGGTGACGACGTCGACGCGGTCGGACCAGGCGGCCGCGGCCTCGCGCAGCGCCGCGTTGTCGTGCAGGTCGAGGAGGACGGGGCGGCCCTGGTGCAGCACCTCGTACGTGCTCGTCTTCTCGTCGCCGACCAGCAGTTCCTGGTCGGGCAGCCGGCGGCCGAGCAGCGGGTGACCGCCCTCGACGGCGCCGTAGGTGATGTCCAGGCCGGTGACCAGGCCGACGAGGTGACGTCGTACGCCCTCGATCTGGACCAGTTCGGCGAACAGGTCGCGCAGCGGCTGGGCCTCGGGACCGCCGAGGTAGAGGGTGCGCTGGACCAGGGTGTTGTAGACGATGCGGGCGCCGACCGGGTGGCGCTCGGAGTGGTAGGTGTCGAGCAGGCCCTCCGGGGCGTGGCCCTTGACCGCGGCGGCGAGCTTCCAGCCGAGGTTGACCACGTCGCCGACACCCGCGCTGATGCCCTGGGCGCCGATCGGCAGGTGGATGTGGGCGGCGTCGCCCGCGAGGAAGACCCGGCCCTTGCGGTACTCGGCGGCATGCCGGCTGGCGTCGGTGAAGTAGCTGGTCCACAGCTGCTTGGCACCGCTGATGTCCTCGCCGGTCACCCGCTGGAAGGCGGCGGCCACCTCCTCGAAGGTGGGCGGCTCCTGGGTGGGGCGGACACCTGCGCCGCGCTCGAAGACCACCACGCGGGTGGCGCCCGGGCCGAGCGGCAGGACCACGACCATGCCGGCCTCGCCGACCTCACCGGTGGGGCGCAGCCGCAGCTGGACTCCGGCGACGTCCGCCATCTTCATCTCGATGGTGGCGCTGACGCCGGGGAAGTCGATCCCGGCCAGGTGGCGGACGGTGGAGCGGGCGCCGTCACAGCCGACGACGTACGCGGCGCGCAGCGTCTCGACGCCCTCCGGGCCCGCGACCTCGACCTGGACCCCGTTCTCGTCCTGCGTCAGGCCGATGACCTCGTGGCCCCGGCGGACGTCGGCGCCCAGACCCACGGCCCACTTGTTGATGACGGCCTCGGTGCGCGACTGCGGAACACCGCGGACACCGAAATTGCCGCCCTCGACAATGCGGTAGTCGATGGGGAGTCCACCGAAATGGCCGCCGGGTATGGTCTCCAGCGGACCGAAATCCTCGAGAAGTCCACGCTGGCCGAATTCCTCGATCGTACGGGCGGAGAATCCCAGCGCACGGGACTGCTGCATCGGCTGTTCCAGCCGGTCGAGCACGATGACCGAGAGACCCGAGAGGCGCAGTTCTCCCGCGAGCATGAGGCCCGAGGGTCCCGCTCCGGCAACGATCACATCGGCATTGAAGGCGTCCATATTCCCTCTCCCGCTGGCGTTTTCTCCAGTATTCCGAGGGCTCCCGGGAAGCTGAATGGCCGCCGATACAGAACTCTGACAAGTTCTGACAAGTTCGTCAGAGGCCTTGCAGCTACTGGGGGGTACGGGGTGCCAAGCGGCCTCGGGGGGTGCCTGCACCCCCCCAGGCCGCCTAACAGGCGGCGGTCTCTTATAAACAACAGACGCTGCCGACCAATGTATAAGTGTATATAT